>NZ_JBVVQU010000004.1:0-170321 GCF_055811555.1 Mesorhizobium sp. WSM4813 | reverse complement strand
AGAGAAGCTGCGCTTCGCCATCCGTGAAGGCGGCCGCACCGTCGGTGCCGGCATCGTCGTCACCATCAAAGAGTAATTTGGACTGAAACCGATCTGTCGCGGGCGCTGCCCGCGCCGCGCCAGAACAAGGAAGTGACGCATGAACGGACAGAATATCCGCATCCGCCTGAAGGCGTTTGATCACCGGGTGCTTGACGCCTCGACGCGGGAAATCGTGTCGACGGCCAAGCGCACCGGCGCCAACGTCCGCGGCCCCATTCCGCTGCCGACGCGGATCGAAAAGTTCACGGTCAACCGGTCGCCTCACGTCGACAAGAAGAGCCGCGAGCAGTTCGAGATGCGCACGCACAAGCGTCTGCTCGACATCGTCGATCCGACCCCGCAGACGGTCGACGCTTTGATGAAGCTTGATCTTGCCGCCGGTGTCGACGTCGAGATCAAGCTCTAAGGAACCAGAGGGGCGGGGCGACCCGGAACTCTGAAGGAACAAGAGGCGTGGAGGGGCGACAGCCCCGACAGGGAACTCTAAAGGAATTGAACCGATGCGTTCAGGTGTGATTGCAAAGAAGGTGGGAATGACCCGCATCTACAACGATGCCGGGGAACATGTTCCCGTCACTGTTCTCCAGATGGAGAACTGCCAGGTCGTGGCGCAGCGCACGCAGGAGAAGAACGGCTATACCGCCGTCCAGCTCGGCGTTGGCCTTGCCAAGGTGAAGAACACGTCGAAGGCGATGCGCGGCCATTTCGCGACCGCTTCCGTCGAGCCGAAGGCCAAGGTTGCCGAATTCCGTGTCTCCGCCGACAACATGATCGATGTCGGCGCCGAGATCACTGTCGAGCATTTCGTCGTCGGCCAGAAGGTCGATGTGACGGGAACCACGATCGGCAAGGGTTTCCAGGGCGTCATCAAGCGGCACCACATGGGCGGTGGCCGCGCGACCCACGGCAACTCGGTCTCGCACCGTACGCACGGCTCGACCGGCCAGCGCCAGGACCCGGGCAAGGTGTTCAAGGGCAAGCATATGGCCGGCCACATGGGCGACACCCGCGTCACCACGCAGAACGTCGAGGTCGTCTCGACCGACGCCGATCGGGGTCTGATCCTGATCCGCGGCGCGGTTCCCGGTTCGAAGGGCGCCTGGATCCTGGTTCGCGACGCGGCCAAGGTTGCGCTGCCGGCCAATGCGCCCAAGCCTGCCGCAATCCGCATCATTGCAACCAATGATGGCGCCAAGAACGATGCCCCGGCCACAGTAGATGCCCCGGCCACAGAGGGAGCGGAATAATGGACCTCAAGATCACAACGCTTGGCGGCAAGGACGCCGGCAAGGTGAAACTCTCCGAGGAGATTTTCGGCCTTGATCCGCGCGAAGACATCCTGCAGCGCGTCGTGCGCTGGCAGCTTGCCAAGAAGCAACAGGGCACGCACAAGACCAAGGGTCGCGCCGAGATCGCCCGCACCGGCGCCAAGATGTACAAGCAGAAGGGTACGGGCCGCGCCCGCCACCATTCGGCACGCGCTCCGCAGTTCCGCGGCGGCGGCAAGGCCCACGGGCCGGTCGTCCGCAGCCACGAGCACGACCTGCCGAAGAAGGTGCGTGCGCTGGGCCTCAAGCATGCTCTGTCTGCCAAGGCCAAGAGCGCCTCGCTCATCATCATCGACGAGCTGATGCTGACCGAGGCCAAGACCAAGGCGCTGATCGCGAATTTCGCGACGCTGGGCCTCTCCAACGCCCTGCTGATCGGCGGCGCCGAGCTCGACAAGAACTTCAAGCTGGCGGCGACGAACATCCCGAACATCGACGTGCTGCCCATCCAGGGCATCAACGTCTACGACATTCTGCGCCGCGGCACGCTGGTCCTTTCGAAGGCCGCCGTCGAGGCTCTCGAGGAGCGCTTCAAATGACCGACCTTCGTCACTACGACGTGATCGTCTCGCCGGCGATCACCGAAAAGTCGACCATGGCTTCCGAGCAGAACCAGGTCGTCTTCAACGTCGCCAAGAAGGCGTCGAAGCCGGAAATCAAGGCTGCCGTCGAAGCGCTGTTCGGCGTCAAGGTGATGGCCGTGAACACGCTTGTCCGCAAGGGCAAGATCAAGCGCTTCCGCGGCACGATCGGCCGCCAGAGCGACGTCAAGAAGGCGATCGTGACGCTGGCCGACGGCCAGTCGATCGACGTCGCGACGGGTCTCTGAGCAAGACCGCGAGGACAACAAACATGGCACTGAAAAAATTCAACCCGATAACGCCGAGCACCCGCCAGCTGGTCATCGTCGATCGCTCGGGCCTCTACAAGGGCAAGCCCGTTAAGGGCCTGACCGAAGGCCTGACCAAGTCGGGCGGCCGCAACAATTACGGTCGCATCACGGCCCGCTTCATCGGCGGCGGTCACAAGCGTACGTACCGCATCATCGACTTCAAGCGCCGCAAGTTCGACGTTGTCGGCACGGTCGAGCGTATCGAATACGATCCGAACCGCAGCGCCTTCATCGCGCTGATCAAGTATGACGACGGCGAGCTGTCCTACATCATCGCTCCGCAGCGCCTTGCTGCCGGCGACAAGATCGTGGCCGGCGAAGCGGTCGACGTGAAGCCGGGCAATGCGATGCCGCTGGCCTCGATGCCGGTCGGCACGATCGTCCACAACATCGAGCTGAAGCCGGGCAAGGGCGCCCAGGTTGCCCGTTCGGCTGGCGGTTATGCTCAGCTCGTCGGCCGTGACCAGGGCATGGCGATCCTGCGCCTGAATTCCGGCGAACAGCGTGTCGTCCACGGCTCGTGCATGGCCACTGTCGGCGCCGTGTCCAACCCCGACCACGGCAACATCAACGACGGCAAGGCAGGCCGCACGGTGTGGCGGGGAAAACGCCCGCACAACCGCGGCGTGACCATGAACCCGGTCGACCATCCGCATGGCGGCGGCGAAGGCCGCACCTCGGGTGGCCGCCATCCGGTTTCGCCTTGGGGCAAGCCGACCAAGGGCAAGAAGACGCGGTCCAACAAGGCGACCGACAAGTTCATCCTGCGCTCGCGCCATCAGCGCAAGAGCTAAGAAGAGGTAACGCCAAGTGACTCGTTCGATTTGGAAAGGCCCCTTCATTGACGGCTACCTTCTCAAGAAGGTGGACAAGGTTCGTGAAGGTGGTCGCAATGAGGTGATCAAGATGTGGAGCCGTCGCTCCACCATCCTGCCGCAGTTCGTCGGCTTCACCTTCGGTGTCTACAACGGCCAGAAGCACGTTCCCGTTTCGGTGAATGAGGACATGGTCGGCCACAAGTTCGGTGAATTCGCTCCGACCCGGACCTATTACGGTCATGGCGCGGATAAGAAGGCGAAGAGGAAATAATCATGGGCAAGGCCAAAGCTCCGCGCAGGCTTGCTGATAACGAAGCGCGCGCCGTGTTGCGCACGATCCGTATCAGCCCGCAGAAGCTGAACCTGGTTGCGGCGCTGATCCGCGGCAAGAAGGTCGCGACAGCGCTTTCCGATCTTGAATTCTCGGCCAAGCGGATTTCCGGCACGGTCAAGAAGACGCTGGAATCGGCGATCGCCAACGCGGAAAACAACCACGACCTTGACGTCGATGCGCTGATTGTGGCGGAAGCCTATGTCGGCAAGTCGATTGTCATGAAGCGGTTCCATGCCCGTGGCCGTGGCCGCGCCAGCCGTATCGAGAAGCCGTTCTCGCACCTCACGATCGTCGTCCGTGAAGTCGAAGAAAAAGGGGAGGCCGCATAATGGGCCAGAAAATCAATCCGATCGGTCTGCGTCTCGGCATCAACCGCACCTGGGATTCGCGCTGGTTCGCGAATACCGGCGAGTACGGCCAGCTGCTGCATGAGGACATCAAGATCCGCAAGTATCTTGCGAAGGAACTCAAGCAGGCTGCGATTTCGAAGGTCGTGATCGAGCGTCCGCACAAGAAATGCCGCGTCACCATCCATGCGGCGCGTCCGGGCCTGATCATCGGCAAGAAGGGCGCCGACATCGAGAAGCTTCGCAAGAAGCTGATGGAGATGACGAAGTCCGAGACGCATTTGAATATCGTCGAAGTGCGTAAGCCCGAGATCGACGCGACGCTGGTCGCCCAGTCGATCGCTCAGCAGCTTGAGCGCCGCATCGCGTTCCGCCGCGCCATGAAGCGCGCCGTGCAGTCTGCGATGCGCCTCGGTGCCGAAGGCATTCGCATCAACTGCGCCGGCCGTCTTGGCGGCGCCGAGATCGCGCGCATGGAATGGTACCGCGAAGGTCGCGTGCCGCTGCATACGCTGCGCGCCGACGTCGACTACGGCACGGCCGAAGCACACACCGCCTACGGCATCTGCGGCGTCAAGGTCTGGGTGTTCAAGGGCGAAATCCTCGAGCACGACCCGATGGCTTCGGAGCGCCGCGCCACCGAGGGCGATCATGCGCATGGCGGTGGTGGTGAGCGCGAACGCGGTCGCCGTCGCGAAAACGCCTGAGACAGTTGAGAATTTGGAGTTAGAACGATGCTGCAGCCAAAGCGCACAAAGTTCCGCAAGCAGTTCAAGGGTCGTATCCATGGTGCCGCCAAGGGCGGCACCAATCTGGATTTCGGCGGTTTCGGGCTGAAGGCGCTTGAGCCGAACCGCGTCACCGCGCGCGAGATCGAGGCGGCCCGCCGCGCGATCACCCGCGAGATGAAGCGCGCCGGCCGCGTCTGGATCCGTATCTTCCCGGACGTGCCGGTGACGTCGAAGCCGACCGAAGTCCGCATGGGCAAGGGCAAGGGCGCGGTCGATTACTGGGCGGCGCGCGTCAAGCCCGGCCGCATCATGTTCGAGATCGACGGCGTCAATGAGGAAACCGCCCGTGAGGCGCTGCGTCTTGGCGCGGCCAAGCTCTCGGTCAGGACGCGCTTCGTACAGCGCATCGCAGAATAAGGACGGGCTGATCATGAAAGCCGAAGACATTCGGACCAAGACCCAGGACCAGCTGACCGACGAACTGGCCAGCCTGAAGAAGGAGCAGTTCAACCTGCGCTTCCAGAAGGCCACCGGCCAGCTCGAGAAGACCGCGCGCGTGAGGCAGGTCCGCAAGGACATTGCGCGTATCAAGACCATCGCTGCGGAAAAGTCCGCGGCTAAGAAGGCTTAAGGACGAAAACCATGCCAAAGCGCATTCTGCAGGGCACCGTCGTCAGCGACAAAAACGAGAAGACGGTTGTCGTCAAGGTCGAACGGCGCTTCACGCATCCCGTGATGAAGAAGACCGTGCGCATGACCAAGAAGTACAAGGCGCACGACGAGAACAACGCCCACAAGGTCGGCGATCAGGTGTTCATCCAGGAATCGAAGCCGATTTCCAAGGACAAGCGCTGGACCGTCGTGTCTTCGGACCAGGCGTAAACAACGAATTTTGGACAGACCGGGGAGGGGCTTTGAGCCCGTCCCGTTAGAAGAGAAGAAGGCGGCCAGTCATGATTCAGATGCAAACAAACCTCGACGTCGCGGATAATTCCGGCGCCCGTCGTGTCATGTGCATCAAGGTGCTGGGCGGCTCGAAGCGGAAATACGCTTCTGTGGGCGACATCATCGTGGTGTCGATCAAGGAAGCCATCCCGCGCGGCCGCGTCAAGAAGGGCGATGTGATGAAGGCGGTCGTGGTTCGCACGGCCAAGGACATCCGCCGCCCGGACGGCAGCGTGATCCGTTTCGACAAGAACGCAGCCGTTCTCGTCGACAACAAGAAAGAGCCGATCGGCACGCGTATCTTCGGACCGGTTCCGCGCGAACTCCGCGCCAAGAACCACATGAAGATCATCTCGCTCGCGCCTGAAGTGCTGTAAGGAGCCGGACCAATGCAGAAGATTAGAAAAGGCGACAAGGTCGTCGTGCTGGCCGGCAAGGACAAGGGCCGTTCGGGCGAAGTCCTCTCGGTACAGCCGAAGGAAGACACCGCGCTGGTGCGCGGCGTCAACATGATCCGTCGTCACCAGAAGCAGTCCCAGTCCCAAGAGGGCGGGATCATCACCAAGGAAGCGCCGATCCAGCTGTCGAACATCGCGCTCGCCGACCCCAAGGATGGCAAGCCGACCCGCGTCGGTTTCATCTTCCAGAAGGACGGCAAGAAGGTGCGCGTCGCCAAGCGCTCGGGAGAAGTCATCAATGGCTAAGGCTCAAACCAAGCAGGCGACTGCCCAGAACACGCCGCGCCTCAAGCAGGTCTACAACGAGACCATTCGCAAGGCGCTGCAGGAGCAGTTCGGCTACGAGAACGAGATGCAGGTTCCGCGCATCGACAAGATCGTGCTGAACATGGGCGTCGGCGAAGCGACCGGTGATTCGAAGAAGCCTTCGATCGCGGCGGAAGATCTTGCGCTGATCGCCGGCCAGAAGGCCGTCGTCACGCACGCCCGCAACTCGATCGCCGGCTTCAAGGTCCGCGAAAAGATGCCGATCGGCGCCAAGGTCACGCTGCGCAAGGAACGCATGTATGAGTTCCTCGACCGTCTCGTGAACATCGCGCTGCCGCGCGTCCGCGACTTCCGCGGGCTCAATCCGAAGAGCTTCGATGGCCGTGGCAACTATGCCATGGGCATCAAGGAACACATCGTGTTCCCGGAGATCAACTACGACAAGGTTGATCAGATCTGGGGCATGGACGTCATCGTTTGTACGACTGCGAAGACGGACGACGAAGCCAGGGCATTGCTCAAGGCCTTCAACTTCCCCTTCCGCCAGTAACGGCAGCGAGAAAAGGAAAAATCTGAAATGGCAAAGACCAGCTCAGTCGAGAAGAACAACAGGCGCCGCAAGCTTGTGGACCAGTACGCTGCCAAGCGTAAGGCCCTCAAGGCGATCATCATGGATCAGTCCAAGCCGATGGAAGAGCGCTTCCGCGCTCAGCTGAAGCTTGCGGCACTGCCGCGCAACTCGGCCAAGATCCGCATCCGCAACCGCTGCGAGGTCACCGGACGTCCGCGTGCCTACTATCGCAAGCTCAAAGTATCGCGCATCGCGCTTCGTGATCTCGGCAACAACGGCCAGATCCCGGGCCTGGTCAAGTCGAGCTGGTAAGGAGGACATAACATGTCATTGAGCGATCCTCTCGGCGATATGCTGACCCGCATCCGCAACGCTTACGGCCGCAAGAAGTCGAGCGTTTCGACGCCGGCCTCGCGCCTGCGTACCCGCGTCCTCGACGTGCTGAAGGCGGAAGGCTATATCCGCGACTACAGCCAGACCGACTTCGACAACGGCAAGTCCGAAATCGAGATCGAGCTGAAGTATTTCGACGGTGCGCCGGTCGTGCGCGAAATCGCCCGCGTCTCGAAGCCGGGCCGTCGCGTTTACGTTTCGGCGAAGTCGATCCCGCACGTCGCCAACGGCCTCGGCATCGCGATCCTTTCGACACCGAAGGGCGTGATGGCCGACCACGAAGCGCGTGAACAGAATGTCGGCGGGGAAATCCTCTGCCAGATCTTCTGATCTGGAGCGCGATCCCGGAAAGCGGAATCCGGTTTTCGGACACATATTCGAAAACAGAGACCTGAAACAAGAGAAGTGACGAGGACAACAAAATGTCTCGTATTGGAAAGAAACCCGTTTCGCTGCCGCAGGGCGTGACCGCGACCGTCGACGGCCAGACCGTCACGGCGAAGGGCCCCAAGGGTGAGCTGAAGTTCGTGGTGAACGACGAAGTGCTGGTCAAGATGGAAGGCAGCGAGATCGCTGTCCAGCCGCGCGACCAGACCAAGACCGCCCGCTCCAAATGGGGCATGTCGCGCACGCAGATCGTCAACATCCTGCAGGGCGTCAAGGACGGTTTCGAAAAGAAGCTCGAGATCACCGGCGTCGGCTATCGCGCCGCCATGCAGGGCAAGAACTTGCAGCTGGCGCTCGGCTTCAGCCATGATGTCGTCTACGAAACGCCGCAGGACATCACGATCACCGTGCCGAAGCCGACGGAAATCACCGTGACCGGCATCGACAAGCAGAAGGTCGGCCAGGTTGCTGCCGAGATCCGCGAATATCGCGGTCCCGAGCCTTACAAGGGCAAGGGCGTCCGCTACGCTGGCGAGAAGATCGTCCGCAAGGAAGGCAAGAAGAAGTAATTTCAACGCCGCGGGGAGCGGTCGCGGGAGGCTTGTCCTACCGCATAGGGTTGCCCCCGTTTTTTGAAGGCAAGGAACTAATATCATGGGCTCGAAAGAATCCACACAACGCCGCGCTCAGCGCGTCCGCCGCCAGATCAAGAAGGTCGCCGGCGAGCGTCCGCGTCTGTCGGTCCACCGCACGTCGAAGAATATCTACGTCCAGGTCATCGACGACGCCAACGGCCACACCATCGCTGCCGCCTCGACGCTGGAGAAGGACCTCAAGGGTTCGCTCAAGACCGGTGCCGACACTGCCGCCGCTGTGGCAATCGGCAAGCTGATTGCCGAGCGCGCTTCGAAGGCCGGCGTCAAGGAAGTCGTCTTCGATCGTGGACCGTACATCTATCACGGCCGCGTCAAGGCGCTGGCCGAGGCCGCCCGTGAAGGTGGCTTGAGCTTCTAAAATTTCGCCCCCGGCAACCCCACAGAGGCAACCGGATATCATTATCAACCGTGCTTCCGGAAAAAAACAAGGAACAGGATATGGCACAGGAACGTAGGGATGGCGGCCGCGGCCGTGATCGCGAAGAGCGCGACGACGGCATGGTGGACAAGCTCGTCCACATCAACCGCGTTGCCAAGGTCGTCAAGGGCGGCCGGCGCTTCGGCTTTGCAGCACTCGTCGTCGTCGGCGACCAGAAGGGCCGCGTCGGCTTCGGTCATGGCAAGGCGCGCGAAGTGCCTGAGGCGATCCGCAAGGCGACCGAATCGGCCAAGCGCGACATGATCTTCGTGCCGCTGCGCTCGGGCCGTACGCTGCACCACGACGTCGAGGGACGCTGGGGTGCCGGACGCGTTCTGCTGCGCGCCGCCAAGCAGGGTACCGGCATCATCGCCGGCGGCCCGATGCGCGCCGTCTTCGAGACGCTCGGCATGCATGACGTGGTCGCCAAGTCGATGGGTTCGTCGAACCCGTACAACATGGTTCGCGCCACCTTCGACGCGCTGAAGAGCCAGATGCATCCCAAGGATGTGGCTGCTGCGCGCGGCATCAAGTATTCGACCCTTCAGGCCCGCCGCGGCACCGCCGTTGCGGCCGAAGAATAGTCTGATCTGACCAGGGATTTTGACCATGGCCAAGAAAGCAACCAAGACCATCACCGTCGAGCAGATCGGTTCGCCGATCCGCCGGCCGAAGGAGCAGCGCGCGACGCTGGTCGGCCTCGGCCTCAACAAGATGCACAAGCAGCGCACGCTGGAGGACACCCCCTCTGTGCGCGGCATGATCGCTGCCGTCCAGCATCTCGTCCGCGTCGTGGACGAGGGCTGAACCAGAGCGCAGGAGAACTCAGATGAAACTCAACGATCTGCGTGACAAGGACGGCGCGACGCATTCCAAGAAGCGTCTTGGCCGCGGCATCGGTTCCGGCTCGGGCAAGACCGCCGGTCGCGGCGTCAAGGGTCAGAAGGCGCGCTCCGGCGTCGCCGTCAACGGCTTCGAGGGCGGCCAGATGCCGCTCTATCGGCGCCTGCCGAAGCGTGGCTTCAACAACATCTTCGCCAAGAGCTTTGCCGTCGTGTCGCTCGCCCGCATCCAGGCCGCGCTCGACGCCAAGAAGCTCGACGCCAAGACGACAGTGACGGCCGAAGCGCTGGTCGCGGCCGGCGTCATCCGCCGCGTCAAGGACGGCGTGCGCATCCTCTCGGACGGCGACATCAAGTCGAAGCTCGCCTTCGATGTGGCCGGCGCCTCCAAGGCGGCCATCGAGAAGATCGAAAAGGCCGGCGGTTCGGTGAAGCTGCCGGAAAAGGCAGCCGCCGAGTAACGGCGATTTGAAGCGCGATCGGCAAGAGTGGGACACGTTTCGCTTTCGATTGCGCTTTGATCCGATCAATATGGCGGCCGCGTCAACGCGGCCGCTTGCATGTTTGCAGTCCGGAGCTTATCTCGTGAGCTTCGGTGACACGCGCCGCCTGAGTTGCGGGCCATCGAGCGTGACCAAGCGGAGAATCAGGCATGGCTTCGGCTGCTGAACAACTAGCCTCGAATCTGAATTTCTCGGCCTTCGCCAAGGCGGAGGATCTGAAGAAGCGCATCTGGTTCACCATCGGCGCGCTGCTCGTCTACCGCCTCGGCACCTATATCCCGCTGCCCGGCATCAATCCCGACGCTTTTGCCCAGGCCTTCTCGTCGCAGAGCAAGGGCGTGCTTGGCATGTTCAACATGTTCGCCGGCGGCGCCGTGGAGCGCATGGCGATCTTTGCCCTCGGCATCATGCCCTATATCTCCGCTTCCATCATCATGCAGCTGATGACCTCCGTCATCCCGACTCTGGAGGCGCTGAAGAAGGAAGGCGAACAGGGCCGCAAGGTCATCAACCAGTATACCCGCTACGGTACCGTGCTTTTGGCCCTGGTCCAGGCGTACGGCATTGCGGTCGGACTGGAGGGCGGCAACGGCATCGTCAGTGATCCCGGCATGTTCTTCCGCATCTCGACCGTCATCACGCTGGTCGGCGGCACCATGTTCCTGATGTGGCTCGGCGAGCAGATCACCGCCCGTGGCATCGGCAACGGCATTTCGCTGATCATCTTTTCCGGTATCGTCGCCGGCCTGCCGCAAGCCATCTCCGGCACGCTGGAACTTGGCCGCACCGGCGCGCTGTCGACCGGCCTGATCCTGGCGATCATCGTTCTTGCCGTCGTCGTCATCGCGCTGATCGTGTTCTTCGAGCGCGCCCAGCGGCGCTTGCTGATCCAGTATCCGAAGCGCCAGGTCGGCAACCGCATGTTCCAGGGCGACACCTCGCACCTGCCGCTCAAGCTCAACACGGCCGGCGTCATTCCGCCGATCTTCGCCTCTTCGCTGCTGTTGCTGCCGGCGACGGTCGCCGGCTTCTCGCAGACGACCAACATGCCAGCCTGGGCCAGCACCGTCCTGGCGGCACTCGGCCATGGCCAGCCGCTCTATATGGCATTCTATGCGGCGATGATCGTGTTTTTCGCCTTCTTCTATACGGCGATCGTCTTCAACCCGAAGGACACCGCCGACCAGCTCAAGAAGCATTCGGGTTTCATTCCGGGCTACCGTCCGGGCGAGCGCACCGCCGATTACATCGACTATGTTCTCACCCGCATCACCGTCGTCGGCGCCATCTATCTGGTGCTGGTGTGTCTGCTGCCCGAGTTCCTGATTTCAGCGACTGGCGTACCATTCTACCTCGGTGGCACATCGCTTCTGATCGTGGTCAGTGTAACGCTCGATACGGTGGCGCAGATTCAGGGTCACCTGATCGCGCACCAGTATGAGGGCCTGATCAAGAAGTCGAAGCTGCGCGGGGGGAAAAAGGCCAGATGAGGTTGATATTGCTTGGACCGCCAGGGGCGGGCAAGGGGACGCAAGCACAAAGACTGGTAGAAAAATACCGCATACCCCAACTCTCCACGGGCGATATGCTGCGCGCCGCTGTTCAGGCCGGCACCGAAGTCGGCAAGCGCGCCAAGGCTGTCATGGATGCTGGCGAACTGGTTTCCGACGCCATCGTCAACGCCATCGTGGCCGAACGTATCGATCAGGCCGATTGCGCCGGGGGATTCATCCTTGACGGATACCCGCGAACCTTGGTGCAGGCGGACGCGGTTGAATCGATGCTCTCGGATCGCGGCCTCACGCTCGACGCCGTCATTGAACTTGTCGTCGACGACAAGGCGCTGGTTGGTCGAATCGGCAAGCGCGTCGAAGAGGCCAAGGCCGCGGGTCTGCCGGTGCGCAAGGACGACAACCCGGCGGTGTTCGAAGAGCGCCTGAAGGAGTACTACAAGAAAACGTCGCCGCTGATCGGCTACTACTATGCCAAGGGCAAGCTCAGAGGTGTCGACGGCATGGCCGACATCGATGCGGTGACGCGACAGATCGAAGTGGTGCTCACGGCTGCGACGCAAGGGGCGGCCCAAGGGTCTGCGCACGGAAAATAAACGATTACGCTTGACTGGAGCGGTTCGCTGGGGTATGGCGGCCCGTCTTCCTATCAGGCATGAGGCTTGCTTGCCCGCAAGGGCAAGGCAGCCGCTTTGAACTGGAAACTCCCGCATGGGCCGGCCTCCACCGGACGCGGGGCAACTTTGATAGCGCCGGCTTGTCCGGCCCACATGGAGAAGAGAAGAACATGGCTCGTATAGCCGGCGTCAACATTCCGACCAACAAGCGCGTCGTCATTGCGCTTCAGTACATTCACGGCATTGGCAAGAACTTCGCCCAGGAGATCGTCGACAAGGTCGGCATCCCGGCCGAGCGCCGCGTCAACCAGCTGACCGACGCGGAAGTGCTGCAGATCCGCGAGACGATCGACCGCGACTATCAGGTCGAGGGCGATCTGCGCCGCGAAGTGTCGATGAACATCAAGCGGCTCATGGACCTCGGCTGCTATCGCGGCCTGCGTCATCGCCGCTCGCTGCCGGTTCGCGGCCAGCGCACGCATACCAATGCGCGCACCCGCAAGGGCCCGGCCAAGTCGATCGCCGGCAAGAAGAAGTAATTTAGGGCAGTACGGGAGTAGGGCAGTAAGGCAATAGGATCGGCAGACATACTGCCCTACTGCCGTATTCCGCTACTGCCTTCTCCCTGGTGGAGCCGCTGGCATTACGGCGGTGTAGAGATCAACTGAAAGGACCATCATGGCCAAGGAAGCCACACGTGTTCGCCGTCGCGAACGCAAGAATATCTCGTCAGGCGTTGCCCACGTCAACTCGACCTTCAACAACACGATGATCACCATCACCGACGCGCAGGGCAATTCGATTGCCTGGTCGTCGGCGGGAGCTCAGGGCTTCAAGGGGTCTCGCAAGTCGACCCCGTTCGCTGCCCAGATGGCGGCCGAGGACGTTGCCAAGAAGGCACAGGAACATGGTATGCGCATGCTCGAGGTCGAGGTCTGCGGACCCGGCTCCGGTCGTGAATCGGCGCTGCGCGCATTGCAGGCAGCCGGCTTCACCATCACCTCGATCCGTGATGTGACGCCGATCCCGCACAATGGCTGCCGCCCGCGCAAGAAGCGCCGCGTCTAAAGAATACCGAACGCCGCGCGAACGCCAGTAGCGTTCCTCCACGGCATTCCAGGTCGCCCGCCACGATTGGATGGTGGCGGGTCAACGGAAGGAAAGCATCATGATCCAGAAAAATTGGCAGGAACTGATCAAGCCGAACAAGATCGAGTTTTCGTCGAAGAAGAAGACGCTGACCACGCTGGTCGCCGAGCCGCTCGAGCGCGGCTTTGGTCTCACCCTCGGCAACGCGCTGCGTCGCGTGCTTCTGTCTTCGCTGCGTGGCGCGGCTGTGACCGCCGTGCAGATCGACGGCGTTCTGCATGAATTCTCGTCCATCGCCGGCGTGCGCGAGGACGTGACCGACATCGTCTTGAACATCAAGGAAATCGCCATCCGCATGGAAGGCGACGGCCCCAAGCGCATGGTCGTGCGCAAGCAGGGACCGGGCGCAGTTCTCGCCGGCGACATCCAGACGGTCGGCGACGTCGAGATCCTCAATCCCGACCACGTCATCTGCACGCTGGACGAAGGCGCTGAAATCCGCATGGAATTCACCGTCGATACCGGCAAGGGCTATGTTCCGGCCGACCGCAATCGTGCTGAAGACGCGCCGATCGGTCTTATCCCGGTCGACAGTCTCTACTCGCCGGTCAAGAAGGTCTCCTACAAGGTCGAGAACACCCGCGAGGGCCAGGTTCTCGACTATGACAAGCTGACCATGACGATCGACACCGATGGTTCGATCTCGGGCGAGGACGCGGTGGCTTTCGCCGCCCGCATCCTGCAGGACCAGCTTGGCCTGTTCGTCAATTTCGACGAGCCGCAGAAGGAAGTCGCCGCCGAGCAGGTGACCGAGCTTGCCTTCAACCCGGCGCTGCTCAAGAAGGTCGACGAGCTCGAGCTTTCGGTGCGTTCGGCCAACTGCCTGAAGAACGACAACATCGTCTATATCGGCGACCTGATCCAGAAGACCGAAGCCGAGATGCTGCGCACCCCGAACTTCGGCCGCAAGTCGCTGAACGAGATCAAGGAAGTCCTGGCGGCGATGGGCCTGCACCTCGGCATGGAAGTGCCGGATTGGCCGCCGGAAAACATCGAAGACCTCGCCAAGCGTTACGAAGATCAATACTGACCGGTGAATTGAGAATGGTGAATGGTCGCCGGTCGGCGACTTCGGAGAGGTAGAGCCCTTCCATTCACCATTCACTATTGACTATTCACAAAACGAAACAGCCGGGCCAACCGCCCACAACACCAGGAGAAGAGCCATGCGCCACGGATTTAAAGGCCGCCGGTTCGCCCGCAGCATAAGCCACCGCAAGTCGATGTTTGCCAATCTTGCCGTGTCGCTCATCGAGCATGAGCAGATCCTCACCACATTGCCGAAGGCGAAGGATCTGCGTCCGATCGTCGAGAAGCTGGTGACGCTCGGCAAGCGCGGCGATCTGCATGCCCGCCGCCAGGTGATTGCCCAGATCGGCAATGAAGGCGTGGTCAAGCGCCTGTTCGACACAATCGCGCCGCGCTACGCCACCCGCAACGGGGGCTATCTGCGCATCATGAAGGCGGGCTTCCGTCACGGCGACAATGCCGCCATGGCGGTCATCGAGTTCGTCGATCGCGACACCTCGGCCAAGGGAGCCGGCGACCGTGCCCGCATCGAGGCCGAAGGCGCCGAAGAGGAAGCCGCAGCCGCATAAGCTTCGGTTTTGCTGAAAGAGTTTAAGGGGGCCCGAGCGGCCCCTTTTTCGTAGGATAGCTACCTCTTACCGAGCAAAGTTAAGGTAGTCTCTTCCGCCTATCGGCCTCCAATCAATCGCGTTTGTAATCTGCTCGATTGCGGGATGCGAATAGGAATAAATACTATCGATTTCCGTTCGGTGATCGATATCGCTTATCAATTGGGACACAGTCACGCCGCTTAGATATTTTTCGGCGTCCCGATCTTCGATGAAGTCAGTAACAACGCGGAAATAAATCTGGATGGGCCCCACGCAGATGTTCAGGTCGATGTCGTCCCTCGATGCGGTGTAGAAGACCATAGCTTCTTCTGGTGTCCACAGGCCCGCAGCCAGGAATTCCGATGGCTTTGTTCTGCTGCTGAACCCATCCATTTAAAGAGCAAATTGGTCCGTTATGCGTTCGGTCTTGCCGCGAATGGCATGCACATGTTCGATCTGAAACCAATCCAGTTCGTATGGCGGGTCTTTGTCAAACGAGACCTCAAGCGTCCCATAAAACCAATAATCGGGCACCGTCTCCGCATACTCGGTCAGCCAGCCGTCCGGCGCACCAAGCTCTTTGGCAATTTCGATCATTTTCATACCGGGGGACACAGGCCCCAAAGTGCCGGTCTTCAAAAAGTCACGGAATGAAACGAGTTGTTTTTTCATGAGGGCCGACAAGGCTTTCCGGTTTCAAGCTGACCTATAGCTGCTTTGCTACCCAAATAATTCGATTTCATCACCTTAGCCTTTCATTTTGCACAATCGTCGGGACAATGGCGCCCGACCCGGAGGATTCGGAATGCGCGTAAAACGGATGTCCCTTGTTCTACTCTGCGCCTTGATGGCGCTGCCAGTCGTGCCGGCGGCCAGGCAGGCGCTGGCTCAGGACACCAAGGCCGATCCCGGTCTGTCCGATGTGCTGACCGACATGCTGCGCGGCGCCGAAGGCGAAAATGCCACCTCCGGTCCAGACAAGCGCGTGCCGTTCGGCCGCGAGGAGGTGCAACTGTCCTTCGCGCCGCTGGTCAAGCAGACGGCGCCGGCCGTGGTCAATGTCTATGCTTCGCAAACGGCCAAGTTGAGGTCGCCCTTCGACGGCGATCCTTTCTTCGAAGAGTTCTTCGGCCGTTCGCAGCCGCGTGCGCAGTCTTCGCTCGGCTCCGGCGTGCTGGTCGACCCGACAGGCATAGTGGTCACCAATTTCCACGTCATCCAGGACGCCGATCAGGTCAAGGTCGCCACCGCGGACGGGCGTGAATTCGACAGCAAGGTGCTGCTCAAGGACGAGACGCTTGACCTCGCTGTGCTCAAGATCTCCTCCGACAAGCCATTTCCGGTCGTCGCCATCGGCGATTCCGACGCGCTTGAGGTTGGCGACCTGTTGTTGGCCATCGGCAACCCGTTCGGTGTCGGCCAGACCACCACCAGCGGCATCGTTTCGGCGCTTGCCCGCAGCCACATCGGCGTTTCCGATTCCAGTTTCTTCATCCAGACCGACGCTGCGATCAACCCCGGCAATTCCGGCGGTGCGCTGATCAACATGGGTGGCCAACTGGTCGGCATCAACACTGCGATCTACAGCCGCAGCGGCGGCTCGATCGGCATCGGCTTTGCTATTCCCTCCAATATGGTTCGCGCGTTTGCCGATGCGGCCAAGGCCGGCCGCGACTTCTTCGAGCGGCCCTATATCGGTGCCGAATTCGAGCGCGTGACGCCGCAGATCGCCGAATCGCTCGGCCTGGAAACCCCGACCGGGGCGCTGGTTTCGTCCGTCGAAGAAGCAGGGCCGGCGGCCACGGCGGGGCTCAAGCCCGGCGATGTCGTGCTGTCGCTCAACGGCACGCCGGTCGAGAGTATCGAGGCGCTGGATTACCGGATGGCGACGCTGTCGATCGGCACCAACGCCAGCTTCGCCGTCCTCAGCAAAGGCCAGCAAGCGACGATGGACATCGCGCTGGAGCGTGCGCCGGAAGGTGCAAAACTCGCGGAAGTGACACTGCGCGGTCGCAGCCCGTTCTCCGGTGCGAAGGTTGCGGAACTGTCGCCGCGGCTCGCCCAGCGGCTCGGCATGCGCACCGATGTCAAGGGTGTTACCGTGATCGACATCAATCGCGGTACGCCCGCAGCCGGTTTCGGCTTCCAGCCGGGCGATATCGTTCGCGAGGTCAATGGCTTGACCATCGATACCGCCGCGACCCTGGAACAGGCGGCCATGCAGGAGACGCGCTGGTGGCGCTTTACCGTCGAGCGCGGCGGGCAGATACTGCGCCAGGTGTTGCGTTACTGAGCCCGAGCGTCGATCCTACGGACGAGATCGCGCTCCAACGAAACGAAGTGCATGGCCGATCTGTTCAGCGTCGATGAACCGGAAAAGGCGCCGCCCGGCAGGCCGCTGGCCGACCGGCAGCGCCCGAAGAACCTCGGCGAGGTCGTTGGCCAGGAGCATCTGACTGGGCCCGACGGCGCACTGACGCGGCTGATCGGCTCCGGCTCGCTCGGCTCGATGATCTTCTGGGGGCCGCCCGGGACGGGCAAGACCACGGTCGCGCGGCTGCTTGCCGGCGAAACCAGCCTTGCCTTCCAACAGATATCGGCGGTGTTTTCCGGTGTCGCCGACCTGAAGAAAGTGTTCGAGGCGGCGAAGCTGCGCCGCTCCAACGGCCGTCAGACGCTGCTCTTCGTCGACGAGATCCATCGCTTCAACCGCGCCCAGCAGGACAGTTTTCTGCCTGTCATGGAAGACGGCACCGTCGTGCTGGTTGGCGCCACCACCGAGAACCCGTCCTTCGAGCTGAACGCGGCGCTTCTGTCCCGCGCGCGCGTGCTGGTCTTCCATTCGCTCGGTGAGGACAGCATCGCAAGACTACTGGCGCGTGCCGAGGAGACCGAGGGCAGGGCGCTGCCACTCGACGACGAGGCGAGGGCGATGCTCATCCGCATGAGCGATGGCGATGGCCGCGCGGCGCTAACGCTGGCCGAAGAGGTCTGGCGCGCCGCCAAGTCAGGCGAGGTGTTCGGCGCCGAGGGCCTGCAGCGCATCGTTCAGCGCCGGGCGCCGATCTACGACAAAGGCCAGGACGGCCACTACAATCTAATCTCGGCGCTGCACAAATCGGTGCGCGGTTCCGACCCCGACGCCGCGCTCTATTATCTCGCCCGCATGTTCGACGCCGGCGAGGATCCGCTCTATCTCGGCCGCCGGCTGGTGCGCATGGCGATGGAGGATATCGGGCTGGCCGACCCGCAGGCGCTGGTCATCGCCAATGCCGCCAAGGATGCCTATGACTATCTGGGCTCGCCAGAGGGCGAGCTCGCCTTCGCCGAGGCCACCGTCTATCTCGCCAGCGCGCCCAAATCCAACGCCGTCTACACCGCCTTCAAGGCCGCCACTCAGGCGGCGAAGGAGTTCGGCTCACTGCTGCCGCCCAAACACATCCTCAACGCGCCGACCAAACTGATGAAAGAAGAAGATTACGGCGCCGGCTACCGTTACGACCACGACGAGCCGGACGCTTTTTCCGGACAGGATTATTTTCCGGAAAAGATGGGCCGCCGCACATTCTATGATCCGCCCGAGCGCGGTTTCGAGCGTGATATCAGGAAACGGCTCGACTATTGGGCGAAGCTGCGCGGCGGGCGGGAAAAGTAGGCTCGCCGCAATTTTCCGCTCAGGGCGCAGGGATTGACCGAGCCAACCTGTAAGGGCAGTAGACGGCGATGATTAATCTCCTCCTCGTTGCCGCGGGCGGCGCTATTGGTGCGGGGCTACGCCACGTTGCCAATTTCGTCGCGCTGCGTCTTGTCGGCCCGAGTTTTCCCTGGGGCACGATGGCGATCAACATTGTCGGCTCCTTTGCCATGGGTCTGTTCATCACGACCCTGGCGCGGCGCTACGGCGGATCGAACGAGCTTCGGCTGTTCGTTGCCACCGGCATCCTCGGCGGCTTCACCACCTTCTCCGCCTTTTCGCTCGATTTCGCGACGCTGTGGGAGCGTGGCGCGACGCTGCCGGCGTTCGGATATGCCCTTGCCAGCCTCATTGGGGCGATAATTGCGCTGTTTCTGGGTCTTTGGCTCGCAAGAAGCCTGCCTTAATGCTATTGGCCCCGCTTACATCGCCGCGCCCCTTAGGACGCGCAAAGGACGCTGTAGCATTTTGATTTTGCGCATGACCCTTTCCGAAAATCGATTTTTAGGTCATGCGCTAGAAACGGGTAAAACGAGATAATGGCAGGCGTTGAACAGATCACGGTAGAGGCCGGCGAGGCGGGCATGCGGCTCGATCGCTGGTTCAAGACCCATTTTCCGGGTCTTGGCTTCGGCCATCTGCAAAAGCTGCTGCGCTCCGGCCAGATCCGTGTCGATGGCGGCAGGGTGAAGGCCGATACCCGCGTCGAGCCGGGCCAGACGGTTCGCATCCCGCCGCTCGAAGTGGACAAGAAGGGTGAAAGCCCGCTCACCGGCCACTCGATCCGCAACCAGGGCGACGCCGACGTTCTTGCCAAGATGCTGATCCATGAAGATCCGAAAGTCTTCGTCTTCAACAAGCCTGCCGGCCTTGCCGTCCAGGGTGGCTCGGGCGTCACCCGCAATGTCGACGACATGCTGGAAGCCTGGCGCAACCAGAAGGGCGAGAAACCGCGTCTGGTGCACCGGCTCGACCGCGACACGTCAGGCGTGCTCGTCGTCGCCCGCACCAGGCTCGCTGCCATGAAGCTTGCCGAGGCGTTCCGGGCGCGTGAGACCAAGAAGACCTACTGGGCGCTGGTCAAAGGCGTGCCGCCAAAGCGCGAGGACAAGATCTCGACCTGGCTGATCAAGGAGCCGACTCCCGACGGCGACCGTGTGCGCGTTGCAAAGCATGGCGAAAAGGGCGCCGACCACGCGGTGTCTTATTACCGGATTATCGAGCAGGCGGCGCAGACCCTGTCCTGGCTGGAGATGGAGCCTTACACCGGCCGCACCCACCAGCTTCGCGTCCATGCCGCTCACATCGGCTGCCCGATCATCGGCGATCCCAAATATTTCGAGGCCGACACCAATTGGGATTTTCCCGGCGGCATGCAGAACCGCTTGCATCTGCACGCACGCCGCATCGTCATCCCGCATCCCGACAAGGGTTTTATCGACGTCACCGCACCGATGCCGCCGCATATGCGCCAGAGCTGGAACCTGATCGGCTTCGACGATGCGAGCGCGGAGGACTAGGTCCAGTGGGTATCGCCACCGATACGCTTGACCGCCGCGACAGGGTCGACATGGCGGCCGCCGCCATCATGGTCGGGCTGACCTTTTCCTGGGGGCTGAACTACGTCGCTGCCAAAATCTCCTATGCCGGCTACGATCCCGTTTTCCTGTCGATCGCACGGTCGGTCATTGGTGGACTGTGCGTCCTCGTCTGGTGCCGCTGGCGCGGCATTGTGCTTTTCAGCCGCGACGGAACGCTTGTCGCCGGCATTCTGGCAGGCGCGCTTTTTGGTCTCGAGTTCCTGTTTCTCTATGTCGGGCTCGAACAGACGACCGTTGCACGCAACACCTTGCTGGTCAACACCATGCCGTTCTGGGTGCTGGTCGGCGGGCATTTCCTGCTGAACGAACGCATCACCGCGCGCCGGCTCGTCGGACTTCTGCTCGCATTCGCCGGATTGGTCGCGGTGTTTTCCGACCAGTTGAGCGCCGATAATGGTGCGACATTGACCGGTGACCTGCTCAGTCTTGGCGCCGGCATTCTGTGGGCATTGACCTACATCGTCATCAAGCGGACGAAATTGGCGGAAACGAGCGCCGAGAAATTGCTGCTCTATCAACTGGCCGGCGCTGCCGTGGTCGGCGCCTTGGTGCTGCCTTTCGCCGGGCCGCCCGTCCGCGACTTCGCCGCTTTGCCGACCTTGGCTCTGCTTTTTCAGGCGGTCTACATCGTCGCCTTCACCTATGTGCTCTGGTTCTGGCTGCTGCGGCGCTATCCGGCATCGGGCCTGTCGAGTTTCACCTTCCTGTCGCCGGTGTTCGGCGTGCTGTGCGGCGCCATCTTCTTGAACGAGCCGCTGACTGTTCGTATTTTCCTGGCACTCGGCCTCATCGCAGCCGGACTGATCATCGTGAACCGGCCGGCCCGAAAACAGATCCCCGGATGAAAGGCTCCGGCATGCGCGATATTCTCAACGACCTCGAAGCGGGAAAGCAGCTTTCCGATCCGGATCCGGTGCGCCGTGCCCAAATCCAGATGAAGACGCATCTGCCAAAACGCTTCTACAAAGCCGTTTCGGTCGCATCGGCCGAAGCTGATTTTGCCGTTCATCTCGATGGCAAGCCGGTCCGCACGCCGGGCAAGGCGCTGCTGGTGCTGCCGACAGAAAAAGCGGCCGCTCTGGTCGCCGACGAGTTTGCTGCGCAAGGTGACACCATCGACCCGGTGACGATGCCGGTCATGCGTCTGGTCAATACGGCCATCGACGGGGTCGCCAGCGACCCGCAAGCGGTACTGGAGGACGTTCTGCGCTTCGCCTCGTCCGACCTGCTCTGCTATCGCGCCGAGACCCCGCAAGGGCTGGTCGACCGTCAGAACGAACATTGGGATCCCGTCATCGACTGGGCGCGGAGCGCGCTTGGCGCCCGGTTTCACCTCGCCGAAGGAGTGATCCATGTCGAGCAGCCGCGCGAGAGCATTGCGGTGCTCGGTGTTCATCTTGCCCAGCGTGCCGACCCGCTGCGGCTGGCGGCCATCCACGTCATGACGTCGTTGACGGGATCGGCGCTGCTGGCGCTGGCCGTCGATTTCGGCGAGATCGACGGCGACGCCGCCTGGACTGCCGGCCATGTCGACGAGGACTGGCAGGCCGAGCACTGGGGCCATGACGCGGAGGCTGTCGCTCGCCGCTCGGCCCGCAAGCGCGATTTCATGGCGGCGGTCGGTCTAATCGGGGCGCTCGAGGGCTGACCGCAATCGCCGGCCCGTCGTTTCGTGTTGCACATTGGAGCGACGTGCGTCCAGACGCACAAAGTACGCTCTAACACTTTGAAATTATGCGTCGTGCTTTTCCGAAGATCGAATTCCGATGTTCGAGCCGATGCATTGGACCAAAGTCATAATCCCAAAGGCGGGCTGCCTCCGGGCGGCGCTTTCTGTCATTTCTTGCGGCGATCGCTGCCCGAGTTCGTGTCTAGGCATGACACCGCGCAGCATCAAGAACAGCGAGATATCACGGGAGGACGAATTCATGGCAATGGCAGCGACCGCCGGCAGGGCAAGCCGCGGAATGACGCGAGAGGAAAAGAAGGTCATCTTCGCCTCCTCGCTCGGCACCGTTTTCGAATGGTATGATTTTTATCTCTACGGCACTTTGGCGGCGGCGATCGGCGCTGCGTTCTTCACGCAGTATCCCGAAACAACGCGCAACATCTTCACGCTGCTGGCTTTCGCCGCAGGCTTCCTTGTGCGCCCGTTCGGCGCGCTGGTGTTCGGCCGCATCGGCGATCTCGTCGGCCGTAAATACACCTTTCTTGTCACCATCTTGATCATGGGTCTGTCGACCTTCCTGGTCGGCATACTTCCTGGCGCGGCCAGTTGGGGCATCGCGGCGCCGATCATCCTGGTTGCGCTGCGCATGCTGCAAGGCCTGGCGCTCGGTGGCGAGTATGGCGGTGCCGCGACCTACGTCGCCGAACATGCACCCGACGACCGTCGTGGCTTCTACACGTCGTGGATCCAGACGACAGCCACGCTCGGCCTGTTCCTGTCGCTGATCGTCATCCTGACCGTGCAGAATTTGCTGAGCAAGGAGGACTTCGCGGAGTGGGGCTGGCGCATTCCGTTCCTGGTTTCAGCGATCCTGCTGGGCATTTCGGTCTGGATTCGCCTGTCGCTTGCCGAATCGCCGACATTCCAGCGGATGAAGGACGAAGGTAAGGGTTCCAAGGCGCCGCTGACGGAAGCGTTCGGCCAATGGAAAAATGCCAAGATCGCCATTCTGGCGCTTCTCGGCCTTACTGCCGGGCAGGCCGTGGTCTGGTACAACGGCCAATTCTACGCGCTGTTCTTCCTGCAGAACGTGCTCAAGGTCGACGGCCAGTCGGTCAACATCATGATCGCCATCGCGCTGGCGCTCGGCACGATCTTCTTCGTCGTGTTCGGCTGGCTCTCCGACAAGATTGGCCGCAAGCCGATCATCATGGCGGGCCTGGCGCTGGCGATCGTCACCACCTTCCCGCTGTTCAAAGCGCTGACCTGGGCAGCCAATCCGGCGCTCGCCACTGCGCAGCAAAACACCCGTGCCACGATTACCGCGGCGCCTGGCGACTGCAAGTTCCAGTTCAATCCGACTGGAACACGCAAGCCTCTCACGTCGTGCGACATTGCGACGGACTTCCTTGCCAAGAGCTCCGTGCCCTATGACGTTGTCACGACAGCGGCACCGGGGACTGCGGCCAGTGTCAAGATCGGCACCGAAACGGTGGCGTCCTATGATGCCGTGGCAGCCGCAGACAAGGCAGCTTCAAGCGACGCCGCCTTCAAGAAGGCAATCAACATTGCGCTGCAGGACGGCGGCTATCCGCTCAAGCGAGCTGCGGCCAAGGTCGCCGACCAGAAGCTTGACGCCTTCGTCGCGGCCAATCCGGAACTGAAGCTCGACGCCGCCGCAATCCGCGCCGGGGACAAGACGACGGTTGCCGCCGACCAGGCGATCAAGGACAAGCTGCTGACGGCCGATGAGGCCGCGGCGGGAGCGCCCGAGATCACCGTCTACAGTGTCCCGGGAGCAGGCGCCTTTGCGATGTTTGCCGACCCTGAACAGGTCAGCTGGGCAAAGGTCATCGGCATCCTGTTCATCCTGGTCCTTTACGTGACCATGGTCTACGGGCCGATCGCCGCGATCCTGGTCGAGATGTTCCCGACACGCATCCGCTATACCGGCATGTCGTTGCCCTATCACATCGGCAATGGCTGGTTCGGGGGCCTGCTGCCAGCAACGGTGTTCGCGCTCAGCGCCTACAAGGGCGATATCTATTACGGCCTCTGGTATCCGGTGGTGATCGCGGCGATGTCGCTGATCATCGGTATGATCTTCGTCAGGGATACGCTGGGAACGAACTTGCACGCCAAGACCTGATCCTGGCTTGATGGCAAAAACGCAAAGCCCGGCGCGAGTTATCGCGCCGGGCTTTATAATTCGTCAAAAGCGATGCGAAGGAAGGGCTTAGCTCTTGCTGTCCTGTTTCGCTTCCTCGATGGCCGCGTCGTGATACCAGCCGCTTCCGAAGTCCGTACGGATGCGCAATGAAGCAAGTTCTGCCGCGAACTTAGCCTTTCCGCTTAAATTTAAGGCAGAAGCGCGCGCTGCCACCGGGAACATCAGGATTTTGGCCGACTGACGGGTAGGAGTGATTTCCATTGTCGGTCTCCTTTCTTTTGCAGAGCCTTGCCGATTCAAGCTTTGCCGAAGATAGGTTCTGCAATCCAGTTAGGCAATATGATTATAAAAAGATCAGTAACTGCCTATTATTTATACAAAACACGCTTGTGATTGATCCGGACGCATTGCGATGACGACGCAGCGAATTTGTCGGGACGCGGCGTCAGTTTTGTCGCATCCTTTACCGGTGAAAATGGCACACGAATTGCTTTTTAATAATCCGGCAGGTCGGCTGCAGGGTGGCTGGCACGCCGGCGCCGTCCAAGGTTCGGTGATCAAAGCAACGAGAGGCTAGAATGACGAAATACAAGCTCGAGTACATTTGGCTCGATGGATATACCCCGGTTCCCAACCTTCGCGGAAAGACGCAGATCAAGGAATATGCCGAGTTCCCGACGCTCGACCAGCTTCCGCTGTGGGGCTTCGACGGTTCTTCGACTATGCAGGCCGAGGGCCACTCGTCCGACTGCGTGCTGAAGCCGGTCGCCATCTATCCGGATCCCGCGCGCACCAATGGCGTGCTCGTCATGTGCGAAGTGATGATGCCGGACGGCGTGACGCCGCATGTTTCCAATAAGCGCGCCACCATCCTCGATGACGAGGGCGCCTGGTTCGGCTTCGAGCAGGAATATTTCTTCTACAAGGATGGTCGCCCGCTCGGCTTCCCAGAAAGCGGTTACCCTGCGCCGCAAGGCCCGTACTACACCGGCGTCGGCTACAGCAATGTCGGCAGCGTCGCCAGGCAGATCGTCGAGGAGCATCTCGACCTCTGCCTTGCCGCCGGCATCAACCATGAAGGCATCAACGCCGAGGTCGCCAAAGGCCAGTGGGAATTCCAGATTTTCGGCAAGGGCTCCAAGAAGGCCGCCGACCAGATGTGGATGGCCCGCTACCTGATGCAGCGCCTCACCGAGAAATACGGCATCGATATCGAATACCACTGCAAGCCGCTCGGCGACACCGACTGGAATGGTTCCGGCATGCACGCCAACTTCTCGACCGCGCATATGCGCGAAGTCGGCGGCAAGGCCTATTTCGAGGCGCTGATGGCGGCCTTCGACAAGAACCTGATGGACCACATCGCCGTCTATGGGCCGGATAACGACAAGCGCTTGACCGGCAAGCATGAGACCGCGCCATGGAACAGGTTCAGCTATGGCATCGCAGACCGCGGCGCCTCGATCCGCGTGCCGCATTCCTTCATCAACAATGGCTACAAGGGTTATCTCGAGGATCGCCGCCCGAACTCGCAGGGCGACCCCTACCAGATCGCTTCCCAGATCCTGAAGACGATCGCCTCCGTCCCGGCCAGCGCCCAGGTTTCGGCTGCCGCTTGAGCACTCGGCACAGCGTAGACCTCTTCTGTCTGCGCCGTGACTGCTCTCCGTCGCGTTGGCGTTTAGCCAGGCTAACACCAACTGCTGGATTGAGTGTTCTCCATCCCATACAAAAACCCCGCCGGATCGCTCCGGCGGGGTTTTTGTTTGTCCCTTAGCCGATCCGGTCAGACCGAATAATACATATCGTACTCGACCGGATGCGGGGTCATTTCGAAGCGCATCACTTCGGCCATCTTGAGCTCGATGTAGCTGTCGATCTGGTCGTCGTCGAAGACGCCGCCGGCCTTCAGGAAGCCGCGATCCTTGTCGAGGCTCTGGAGAGCTTCGCGCAGAGAGCCGCAGACGGTCGGGATCTTCTTCAGTTCCTTCGGCGGCAGGTCGTAGAGATCCTTGTCCATCGGCTGTCCCGGATGGATCTTGTTCTTGATGCCGTCGAGGCCGGCCATCAGCATGGCGGCAAACGCGAGGTAGGGATTCGCACCCGGATCGGGGAAGCGGACCTCGACGCGCTTGGATTTCGGCGACGAGCCGAATGGAATGCGGCAGGAGGCGGAGCGGTTGCGCGCCGAATAGGCGAGCAGCACCGGCGCTTCGTAGCCCGGCACCAGACGCTTGTAGGAATTGGTCAGCGGGTTGGTGAAGGCGTTGATCGCCTTGGCGTGCTTGATGATGCCGCCGATGTAAAACAGGCAGCTCTCCGAGAGACCGGCATATTCATTGCCGGCGAAGGTCGGCTTGCCCTCCTTCCAGATCGACTGGTGGACATGCATGCCCGAACCATTGTCGCCGAAGACCGGCTTCGGCATGAAGGTGGCCGTCTTGCCATAGGCGTTGGCGACCTGGTGCACGACATATTTGTAGATCAGCATCTTGTCGGCGTTGCGGACCAGGGTGTCGAACTTGATACCGAGTTCGTGCTGGGCAGCGGCGACTTCGTGGTGATGCTTTTCGACGCGCACGCCCATTTCGGCGAGCACCGTCAGCATCTCCGAGCGCATGTCCTGCGCCGAGTCGATCGGCGGCACTGGGAAATAGCCGCCCTTGATGCGCGGACGGTGACCGAGATTGCCGGTCTCGTAGTCGGTGTCGTCGTTGGACGGCAATTCGGTGGAGTCGAGCTTGAAGCCGGTGTTGTACGGATCGGCCTTGTACTTGACGTCGTCGAACACGAAGAACTCGGCTTCCGGGCCGACGAAGATCTGATCGCCGATGCCTTCCGCCTTCATGTAGGCTTCAGCCTTCTTGGCGGTGCCGCGCGGGTCGCGGTTGTAGGATTCTCCCGAAATCGGATCGAGGATGTCGCACAGGATGACCATGGTCGACTGCGCGAAGAACGGGTCCATATGCACCGTCTCGGTATCGGGCATCAGCACCATGTCGGACTCGTTGATCGCCTTCCAGCCGGCGATGGAGGACCCATCGAACATGACGCCGTCGGCAAACATGTCTTCCTCGACCTCAACGACATCCATCGTCACGTGCTGCAGCTTGCCCTTCGGATCTGTGAAGCGCAGGTCAACGAATTTCACGTCGTTGTCCTTGATCTGCTTCATGATGTCTTTGGCTGTCGTCATGTCATGTTTCCCTGTCTGATGACGTTTCGAGGAGATGATCTGAAATCAGAATCCTCAGACCGCGTCCATCCCTGTTTCGCCGGTGCGGATGCGCACGACTTCCTCGATGTTGGAGACGAAGATCTTGCCGTCGCCGATGCGGCCGGTCTGGGCCGCCTTGCGAATGGCTTCGATCGCGCCTTCGACCGCGTCGTCGCCGAGCACGACCTCGATCTTCACCTTGGGCAGAAAATCCACGACATATTCAGCGCCGCGATAGAGTTCGGTATGGCCCTTCTGGCGGCCAAAACCCTTGGCCTCAGTAACGGTGATGCCTTGCAGCCCGGCCTCCTGAAGCGCTTCCTTCACTTCGTCTAGCTTGAATGGCTTGATGATCGCTTCGATCTTTTTCATGTAAAAAGTGGCCTCCACTGCCAAAAAGACGGGTTGTGAGCCCCGCTTGCGCCTCCTTCAAGCACGAACTGTGCCAATTTGAGGGATTTGAAGCGGTATCACGCGATTTCGATGCCATGCCGCGTTGGGGGGTAAATTCGCGTCATTCGCTGCGTTGGATGCGTCATGGATACTGGGAACCTACACATTGTCGTTCCTTCCGTCCGCACAATAATTGGGCAGACAGAGCATTTCGCAGGCAAATGTGCTTCGGCGAAGCCATTGTCCCCAACGATGTGCTTACAGATCGTGCCATCTCATCACCGTTTGCTTCGAACCGAAAACTGGACAATGTTTGAACACAAGGACCGGGGTTTGACCACAAGGATCGAGCTTGAGCCAATGCGGATCGGCATCCATGAACAACGAAGTTTTGTCTCCGGTCGAAATGGCTGAGGCCGACCGGTTGACGATCTCCGCCGGACCACGCGACGGCATTGGCCTGATGCGCAATGCAGGTGCCGCGGTCGCTGCCGTGGTGCTCGCCCATTTTCCAGCTGCCAGGCGCGTCCACGTGTTGTGCGGACCCGGCAACAACGGCGGCGATGGATATGTCGTCGCCCGCATTCTTAGGGATAGCGCCGTCGACGTCTTGCTGTGGGCATCCGGCTCGCCCAAAGCCGGCAGCGACGCGGCGCTCGCCGCGTCGGAATGCCCGGTCAGGCCTCGGTCTCTATCGGAGTTCGTTGCCGATCAAGGTTCGATCCTGGTCGATGCGCTTTATGGGGCAGGGCTGTCCAAGCCGCTGTCCGGCAATGCCGCCAGAGCGGTCGAGGTTGCGACAGAACTGAACCTGCCTGTCGTTGCGGTCGATCTGCCCTCAGGCGTGTCAGGCGAGAGCGGCCAGATTCTCGGCCAGGCATTCAGCGCCAGAATCACGGTGACGTTCGCGCGCAAAAAGCCGGGCCATCTGCTGTTGCCGGGGCGCGAGATGTGCGGCGAACTGGTGCTTGCCGATATCGGCATTAGCGACGAGATCGTTGCCCAGCTTCAACCGCTCACCTTCGAGAACATCCCGCCGCTTTGGCTCGAAAATTTCCCCGTCCCGGCCGTCGACGCGCATAAATACAGGCGCGGCCATGTCGGCGTCTTTTCCGGCGGGCCATCGGCGACGGGTGCCGCACGGCTATCTGCGCTTGCCGCGGCCAGGAGCGGGGCAGGGGCGGTGACCGTGCTGTCGCCGGCGAACGCCGTGCAGGTGAATGCCGCACATCTGACTTCGATAATGTTGCGCAAGGCCGACAGCGTTGCGGACGTACAGGAATTCATCGGCAGCCGCCGGCCGTCGGCCTTCGTCCTTGGACCCGGATTTGGCGTCGGCGAACAAACACGGGATTTTGCCCTCGGCGTGCTGGCAACCGGGCAGCGGCAAGACGGTAAGGTCGACGGCCTGGTACTCGATGCCGATGGCATCACTTCGTTTCGCGATGCGCCGAACGTTCTGTTCGAAGCCGCCCGTCGTCCGAACGCGCCGGCGCTGATGTTGACGCCGCATGAGGGCGAATTCGCCAGGCTGTTTCCGGACATCGCCGGAGACAAGAATCTGTCCAAGCTGGCCAAGGCGCGCGCTGCCGCCGAGCGCGCCGGCGCCATCGTCGTCTACAAGGGCGCGGACACGGTGATCGCGGCGCCCGATGGCAGAGCAGCGATCAACGGCAACGGCGCGCCATGGCTGGCCACCGCCGGTTCGGGAGATGTGCTGTCGGGCATCATCGCCGGCTTCCTGGCGCAAGGCATGCCGGCCTTCGAAGCTGCCTGCGCAGCGGTCTGGATCCATGCCGAGGCTGGCAGCCATTTCGGGCCAGGGCTGATCGCCGATGACTTGCCGCTGGCGCTGGTGCCGGTGCTGCGCGAGATTATCGAAAATCGCAATGGGATGACCGCTGAATGAACCGCCGGCTCGCCTTGATCGCTGCGATTTTCGCCAACCTCTTCATAGCCAATCTCGCGCGTGCAGAAGGTCCGGTGATGGTCGTCGACGATCCGGCCGTACTCGCCGCCCTCGACGCCAGGGGTTTTGATTTCGCCGGCATTTTCGGCGTCGATGGCAAGGGCGACCTGAAGACGCTCTATGACACGGCGCCGGCCTATCATCAGATTGTCGAGACGGTTGCAAGCGATGTCGCCGCACTGCGGGCCGAGATGAAGGCTGGCGGGCGGCCGCTCTACGAAGTCACCGACGGCAATGTCGGCCGCATCATCGACATGCGCTGGCTGAAGACCGACGCCGCGCGCTTCCGGCTGGTCGGTGTCGTCAACCGGCTCGACCGGCGTGATTTCGCCGATATGCGGGGCGACGAAGCCTGCGGCGAGGTCCGTTTCATCTATCGCCTTGCCTACAGCTTCAAGAAAAACGGCAAGGTCCAGGCCTCGCGCCTGCCGTTCAACTTCAATGCCATCTACAGCGCCGCGCCGGACGCCGACGGCGGCTGCGTGGGCGTTGCCGGGCGCTGGACGCCGCAGCTCGACGAGACAGTCGATACCGGCTGGCTCATCGGCGGGCCGCTTGAAAAAGCCGGGCTGAGTTTCAAGCAGCTCGAGCTCAATGCCCAAATGGTGCGCTTTCCCTCCGGCCAGGAGACCGAATTCGGCGGGCAGGCCGCCTATCTCATGCGGATTTTCGGCATCGACGGCGCTGAAATCCGCGAGAAACCGCTGGAAAACACGCCCGACGCGGCACGGCTTGCCGACGAGGCCGCGCTGAAAGCAAAACTTGCCGACTATATCAGCGCCAATCTCGCGGCGGTCGACCTCGGCGTGTACGAAATCCCGGATGAATTCCTGGCGAAGAAAGTCATCTCGTGGTCGACTTTCGGCAGCGCAAGGCAGGCCAATCACCCGTTCACGCCGCTGTTCCAGCCCGCGGATTTTTCTGGGCTCGACTATTCCGCGCTGAAGCTGGTGCGCACGCCGGAAGCGCTGGTCGAGCGGCTGGATAATGGCGCCTGCCAGGGTTGCCATCAAGCGGGTTCGACCGCGGGTTTCCATTTCATCGGCCTCGACGACAAGACGACCTCGCCGCTGAACCGCATCGAGATCGGAATCTCGCCGCACCTACATGCCGAGATGCCGCGGCGCGAGGCTTGGCTGCGCGCGACCGCCGACGGCAAGGAGCCGAACCGTTTCCGCCCGCTGTCCTTCGCGCCGCCGGCCGCATGGAAGGGCGCCGGCGAGGTCGCTTACGCACCGGCCGAGATGGCGATGCCGTGCCTGACGCCGGAGGATGCGGCCCGCTTCGGCACGACCTGGCAATGCGGCGGCGGCACCGTCTGCACGGCGCTGGCGACCGCGTCGGGCGTGCGGACGAAATTGGCGCAATGCCTGTTGTCCGAAGACAGCGAAAAGATGTTCTCCGGCCATCCATGCCTGACCGGCTCGATCACCAGCAACCCGGCGCAGCCTTTCAATGACCGCTACAGCATATCAGGCCAGTTCGCGGCCTTCGCGACCGACATTTCGCGCACCGCCTACACTTGCCGCCCGCCGAAGATTGGGGTGCCAGCCGGCCTCGCCTACCGCGGCTGCAATGACAAGGACCGTGCCTTTGCCGGATTCAAGCCGGGCAAGCCGATGCCGAACGAAATCTGCGGGCTGGTCGGCGGCAAAAAATTCGACATTTGCGTGGCAACCAACAATTTCGACCAGTGCCTCGGCGGCGCGGTCAACCGCGGCAACAGGCCGGCCTGCTCGGCCAATCATTTCTGCCGCGAGGATTATATGTGCCAGTCGCTGCCGCCCGATACGCCTGGCGTCGGCAAGGTGAAAGGTATCGGCTTCTGCTCGCCGACCTACTTCATTTTCCAGATGCGCATAGACAACCATGCGACACCCTGGGCGGGCGCTGTCCGCGCCACCATGGGGGCGGGGTTTGGCGCGGCGGAAGCGGAGTGATCGGTAGCTCGTCGCAACAATCCAGAGGGATCGCCTACCGATCGAGATAATCGGCGATTTTCGATGTCCATTCACTGTCGAAATGGCGAACCCGCTCTGCGACCATTTCATTGCTCAGCAGGCTCGACAGGGCAGGAGCCGAAACCGGCTCTATCGTTGGAACGGAGCTATATCCAAGAGCAGTCAGACGTTCCGACCATGGTGGATGGTCCGCTTTCTCGTCATCGGGGGCGTCCCAGGCCTTGAGTGCATATTCTTGCAGAAGGCTCGTACTCGACAAGTCGCTGCACACCGCCAGAACTCTATCAAGCGGCGGGCGAGGCGGTGCCATCGCGCCAAGCAACTCACGCTTTAGCGGATTGTGAACCCGATCATCGAAGAATTTATCGGCTGCGGCGATCAGGAGCAGGGCGCGCGCTGCTTCGTGCGAATCGCCTGACATTGCCGCATGACGATCGGCATCGATTTCCGCTCGTCGCGATAGCCGTATTCCTTCACGTTCCAGAGAGTACGACAGCGGAGCCAGTATCCAGTAAAACAAGCTGCCGGAAACGGTCTTTCCGGGAGGAGCATATTCGAAGATCAAATCGAAGCTTTTGTCGAGCTCGGCGAGATTGAGGCCGCCATTTGTGTCCCTGTTTTTCAGATGAGCGTTCTCGTGAGCAAGGATTGCCGAAAACGCCTTTTCGTCGGTCACGGCAAGCAACGGGATACCGACGGTCAAGATCGCTCGACGGCCGAGCAGACCCAGAAACGGGCGCTCTTCCCCTATGCTGGCGTTCAGGTCACTGCTTAGCACAATCGTCGACTGGCTGGCGCGATGTTTGCCAGCCACGCTTTCCCACACTGCCCACAATTTTGGGGCCGATTCTCGAGTAACCCCTTCCGCCCTGCTAGGCCGAAAACCGGCAAACAATGCCCCAATTAACAGAACGAAAGCCAGCATTGCAGCCGGCACGGCAATAACACCGCCCGCAATAAGCGCGAGCGGATGCCGGTCAAGGAGCAGCAGCCAGAGGAGCACCGGGCAGAAAAGCGGCAGAACGAAAAGCAGGATGGCAAACCTGCCGAAGTGCTCTCCCGTGTAGAGGACCAGACGCGACATCATCGATGTCACAGCGGAATGTTGTCGTGTTTCTTCCAGGGGTTCTGCATATCCTTGTTGCGCAGCATGCGGAGCGCACGCGCAATGCGACGGCGGGTCGAATGCGGCATGATCACCTCATCGACATAGCCGCGCTCGGCGGCGACGAAGGGCGACAGGAAGCGATCCTCGTAAGCCTTTGTATGCGCGGCGATTTTCTCTGCGTCGCCAATGTCCTTGCGATAGATGATCTCGACCGCGCCCCTAGCGCCCATCACCGCGATCTGCGCCGTCGGCCAGGCATAGTTCATGTCGCCGCGCAGATGCTTTGACGCCATCACGTCATAAGCGCCGCCATACGCCTTTCGGGTGATGACGGTGATCTTCGGAACGGTCGCCTCGGCATAGGCGAACAAGAGCTTGGCGCCGTGCTTGATCAGCCCGCCATATTCCTGCGCGGTGCCGGGCAGAAAGCCTGGAACGTCGACGAAGGTGACGATCGGAATCGAAAAACAGTCGCAGAAGCGCACGAACCGCGCCGCCTTGCGGCTAGCGTCCGAATCGAGCACGCCGGCCAGCACCATCGGCTGGTTGGCGACGAAGCCGACCGTGCGGCCTTCGACGCGGCCGAAGCCGGTGACGATATTTTTCGCAAAATTCTGCTGGATCTCGAAGAAGTCACCCTCGTCAGCAACTTTAAAGATCAATTCCTTGATGTCGTAGGGTTTGTTTGCGTTGTCGGGGATCAGCCGGTCGAGCGACAGATCGTGATCGGAGACCGACTGGTAGCATTCGATCTCGGGGATATCAGCCGTGTTGGAGGCGGGCAGCAGATCGACCAGCCGGCGCATCTGCAGCAACGCCTCGACGTCATTGTCGTAAGCGCCGTCGGCGATAGAGGACTTCGTCGTGTGGACTGAGGCGCCGCCGAGGCTCTCGGCCGTCACCGTCTCGTTGGTGACGGTCTTTACCACGTCCGGCCCGGTGACGAACATGTAGGAGGTGTTGCGCACCATGAAGATGAAGTCGGTCATGGCAGGCGAATAGACGTCGCCGCCGGCACAGGGGCCCATGATCACTGAAATCTGCGGGATGACGCCGGAGGCGAGCACATTGCGCTGGAATATCTCGGCATAGCCGCCAAGTGCTGCCACGCCTTCCTGGATGCGGGCGCCGCCGGCGTCGTAGAAGCCGATGATCGGCGCGCGGTTGCGCAACGCCATTTCCTGCACCTTGACTACTTTTTCGGCGTGAGCCTCGGACAGTGACCCGCCGAACACGGTGAAATCCTTGGCGAAGACATAGACCGGGCGGCCGTTGACGGTACCCCAGCCGGTGACGACGCCGTCGCCGGCGATCTTGGTCTTCTCCATGCCGAAATCGGTCGAGCGATGCTCGACATACATGTCGAACTCCTCGAACGAGCCGTCGTCGAGAAAGACGTCGATGCGTTCGCGCGCGGTGAGCTTGCCCTTCTTGTGCTGAGCGTCGATGCGGGCCTGGCCGCCGCCCATGCGCGCCATGTCGCGGCGGCGCTCGAGTTCCTTCAGCACGTCCTTCATCGGTCGATCCCCAAAACGGAAAGCTGATTTGTGGTAATCATGGCGGCCGGGGAGCGCAAGCGCCGCTTCGCCACGGCTTTCGCTGCGCTGCAGCATGAGGCCCCTTGCATTTCGCGGCGAACTGGGCCATATGCGGCGATATAGGCGCTTGGGCCGGGACCTATCCGGCCTTCTCGACGAATGAGACTGGTTGCGTCTGTTTTCCCTCTTTCCGACATATCGGCAAGGCGGCGAAAAAGCCCCGTGGCATGATGCCTGCGGGCACGACAGCGCAGCCGTGCGGACGATGACGTCCGCCGCCTTGTCGTTTCATGACAGTTTTTTCGACGGCAGGTTGCGCCCTGCCGCCATCGATGTTTGCGGCCAGGAGCCGCGTGAAAGAAGAATATTTTGACCAACGAAAACACTCTGACCGGTACCAACGGAAACACTCTGACCGGTAAGGACACTGGGGAACTTTCAGGTTTCGCAGCACTTGGAATTACGGGCGCGCTGCTCAAGGCCACCCATCGCGCAGGCTTCACCGATCCGAAGCCGATCCAAGCTCAGGCGATCCCGCCGCAGCTGGAAGGCCGTGACATTTTCGGCATCGCCCAGACCGGTTCCGGCAAGACCGCGGCGTTCGCGCTGCCGATCCTGTCGAAGATCATCGCGCTCGGCACCAAGCGCCGGCCGAAGACCGCTCGCGCGCTGATCCTGGCGCCGACGCGCGAACTCGCCGTGCAGATCGAAGAGATGATCAAGCTGCTCGCCAAGGGCGCGCATGTCTCGACAGCACTCGTGCTTGGCGGCGTCTCGCGCTTCAGCCAGGTGAAAAAGATTGCTCCCGGCGTCGACATTTTGATTGCCACGCCCGGTCGGCTGACCGACCTGGTGCGTGAGGGCGACCTCGTTCTTGCCGACACCAAATGGCTGGTGCTGGACGAAGGCGATCGCATGCTCGACATGGGCTTCATCAACGACGTCAAGCGCATCGCCAGGGCGACCGCGCCGGACCGTCAGACGGTGCTGTTCTCGGCGACCATGCCGGCCGAAATCGCCGAACTGGCGAAGGGCCTGCTGAAGAACCCGATCCGCGTCGAAGTGGCGCCTCACAGCACCGCGGCCGCCGAAATCGTACAGGGCGTCGTCTTTGCCCGCACCAAGCAGAAGCGCCAGGTGCTGTCGACGATGCTTGCCGACGAGGCGATGAAGTCCGTCATCATTTTTTCGCGCACCAAGCATGGCGCCGACAGGGTGACCAAGGACCTCGAGCGCGACGGCTTCAAGGCCGCCGTCATCCACGGCAACAAGTCGCAGAACGCCCGCCAGAAGGCGCTGAACGATTTCCGCGAGGGTTCGGTGCGTATTCTTGTGGCGACCGATATCGCGGCGCGCGGCATCGACGTGCCCGGCATCAGCCACGTGGTGAATTTCGACCTGCCGGACGAGGCGGAGAGCTACGTCCACCGCATCGGCCGTACCGGCCGTAACGGCATGGACGGCATCGCCATCACGCTTTGCGATCCCTCCGAAAACAGCAAGCTGCGCCAGGTCGAGCGCATCATCCGCACCAAGCTGCCGATCGTTGCCGATCATCTCGGCAGCCCCGATCCGCAGCGCAATCCTGCCGAAAAGAACGAGCGCAGTTTCGAGCCGGCCAACGACCGCAATGGCCGTCGCGACGGCAGGCGGCCAGGCGGCCAGAACAATGGCTTCGGCAAGAAGCGTTTTGGGGACAAGCCTGCCTTTGTCGGCGAGCGCAAGCCGGAAGGCGCCAAGCCCTTCAAGGGCAACAACAAGCGTCGTTTCGGCGGCAAGCGGCCAGCGGCGCGAGCTGCGTAACCGGATAGTTAGAACCGGCTGAGCCCGCGGGCTTGGCTTGGTTTGCGAGAACTGAAAAAAGGGCGATCGGAGCGATGCTTCGGTCGCCTTTTTCATTTTCCTGGACGCGCCCGTTACTCCGTGAGCACGATCCTTCGCCCCATCGCAGACTCCACGCAACAATCCGCAACCTATGGCCGCGATGGCAACCAGGCAACGACGTCCCGCCGGCGGCGGGATCGCCAACTTTGAAGGCCCGTCTATTCGCTCGGCGGCTTGCGGTCGAAATTCAGCGGACGCGCCTTCCAGCGGGTCGCGGTGCTGATGACCCATCGGCAGAACGGTCTCGGCAGGATTCTGAGCAGCTTCAGGCCCCAGCTCAAGCGGCGCGGGAAGGTGACTTCGAAGCCGCCGGACTTGATGCCGCGCGCCATGCGGCGCGAGGCGCGATTGACGGGCATCAGCCCGGGCATCGGCAACAAATTCTTCTCGGTCAGCGGGGTGTCGACGAAGCCCGGATTTATCACCTGGATGCGGACGTTCATCTTGTCGAAATCGTACTTCAGCGACTCCGCGAGGATATTGACCGCCGCCTTGGTGCCGCCATACGCGGCCGTGGTCGGCCAGCCGAAATAGGCGGTGACCGAACCGACCAGGACGATATGGCCGCGGGCGCGGACGCGCATGCGTTCGATGACCGGCACCAGGCCGTTGATGATGCCGAAATAATTGACATCGAAGGACTGGCGAAATCTACGGACGCTGAGGTCTTCGCCGGCGGTCGCAATATAGCTCCCGGCATTGAAGACGGCCAAAACGATCGGGCCAAGATCCTTCTCGATCGCGGCGACCGTCTTTGCCATGCGTTTCTCGTCGGTGACGTCGCATGGATAGGCCGTGACATGGCCCGGCATCTGCGCCGTCTCGACAACAAGCGTATCGATCGGATCGTCGTCGCGTGCCGTCACCGCGACGGCATAGCCTTGCGCCGCAAGGTCCTTCGCCAGTGAACGGCCGAGGCCGCTGCTGCCGCCCGTAATCCAGGCGACGCCGTGCCTCGGGTTGGCCCGATAGAGTGTCATGCTATGCCCTGCGACTTTTTCGTAGCCTGTGCTCTAGCGATGAAGAAATCGGATGAAAAGCGCGCTTTTCAGTGGGAGCTTCAACGAATGGCGGAACGCGACATCTGTGTTAGGAAATTGCAGCCCAGAAATGCCGCTGGACCAGACAAATTCTTGCCTTGAAACCGAAGCTTCGGGTTTCTAGGGTTCCGCCGCAAGCATAAAGGAATCTCCATGCCCCGTTCTGTGATCGAAGCGATCGGCAATACGCCTCTGATCCGCCTCAACAAAGCCTCGGAAGAAACCGGCTGCGAGATCCTGGGAAAGGCCGAGTTCATGAATCCGGGCCAATCGGTGAAGGACCGCGCCGCGCTGTTCATCATCCGCGACGCCGAGCAGCGCGGGCTCTTGAGGCCGGGCGGGGTCATCGTCGAGGGGACGGCCGGCAACACCGGCATCGGATTGACGCTGGTCGCCAAGGCACTCGGCTACCGCACCGTGATCGTCATCCCCGAGACACAAAGCCAGGAGAAGAAGGACACGATCAAATTGCTCGGCGCCGAGCTGATCGAGGTGCCTGCCGTTCCCTACAAGAACCCCAACAATTACGTGAAACTGTCGGGCCGTCTGGCCGAGCAGATGGCCAGGTCCGAGCCGAACGGCGCGATCTGGGCCAATCAGTTCGACAACGTCGCCAACCGTGATGGCCATACCCGCACTACAGCGGAGGAAATCTGGGCCCAAACCGGCGGCAAGGTCGACGGTTTCGTCTCGGCGGTCGGCTCCGGCGGGACACTGGCCGGCGTCGCCTTCGGGCTGAAGGCCAGGAGCAAGGACGTCAAGATCGCGCTCGCCGATCCCCTCGGTGCGGCGCTCTACAGTTTCTACACCACCGGCGAGCTGAAATCCGAAGGCAGCTCGATCACCGAAGGCATCGGGCAGGGGCGGGTCACCGCCAATCTGGAAGGGTTCACGCCGGATTTCTCCTTCCAGATTACGGACGAGGATGCACTGCCGATCGTCTTCGACCTTATCCAGGAGGAAGGCCTGTGCGTCGGCGGCTCGACCGGCATCAACATTGCCGGCGCCATCCGGTTGGCGCGTGAGATGGGTCCCGGCCACACCATCGTGACCGTGCTTTGCGACTACGGCACGCGCTATCAGTCGAAATTGTTCAACCCTGAATTCCTGCGCCAAAAGAAACTGCCGGTGCCGGGTTGGATGGAACAGCGAAGCACAATTTCGGTGCCGTTCGAAAAGGTTGCGTGATGGCTTACAGGACGGACGCCCTGTTTCGCGACGACGCCTATCTCAGGACGGCTGATGCCGTGGTGGTCGCCATCAACGATCGTGGTGGCATCATTCTGGACCGGACGATCTTCTATGCCACGTCGGGCGGGCAGCCGGGCGATACGGGCACACTCGAACGCGCCGATGGCAGCCTGATCGCAGTTGCCGCCACCATCACCGGTGAGACCAAGGACGAGATCATTCATGTGCCGCAGCCTGAGCAGGCGGTGCTTGAGGTCGGCGAACCGATAAAGCTCGCCGTCGATTGGGAGCGGCGGCATCTGCTGATGCGCATGCACACAGCCTGCCATTTGCTCACCGTCGTCTGCCCGTTCCCGATCACCGGCGCCTCGGTTTCCGAGGACGACAGCCGTATCGATTTTGATATTCCGAATGCCGGCTTCACCAGGGAAGACGTGACGGCCAGGTTGATGGAACTGGTACGGGCCGATCACCCGGTCTATGTCAGGCTGATCACGGACGAGGAACTGGCGGCCAATCCGGGATTGGTGAAATCCAAGAATGTTCGGCCACCCGTCGGCACGGGCAAGATCCGCCTGGTCTGCATTGGCGAGAACGCCTCGATCGACAGCCAGCCTTGCGGCGGCACCCATGTGAAGAGCACTGGAGAAGTCGGCGAGATCCATATCGGCAAGATCGAGAAGAAGGGTCGCGAGAACCGGCGCTTCCGAATACGCTTTGGACCGATGCCGCCGGCCTGATAAACAGCCGGCCTGATAGACAAATTGTCAAAGACGGGCAGGAGAAGAAGAATGGCCGAAGACAGCCCTTTCACCGTCGATGCGGACTGGTTGCAGAGGCGCCTCGGCGAGCCTGGCCTGACCATCGTCGACGCGTCCTGGTATCTGCCGGCGCAGAAGCGCGACGCGCGCGCCGAGTATGACGCGGCGCACATTCCGGGTGCGCGGTTTTTTGATCAGGACGCGGTTTCGGATCCCGATTCGCCACTGCCGCACACGCTGCCGTCGCCGCAGCATTTTGCCCAGTATGTCGGCGCTATGGGCATTTCGGCCGACGACACCATTGTTGTCTATGACGGTCCGGGCTTCTTCTCGGCGCCGCGCGCCTGGTGGATGTTCCGTGTCATGGGGGTGTTCCAGGTCTACGTGTTGGACGGCGGCTTCGACCGCTGGAAAGCAGCGGGACGGCCGATGACGGCCGAGCCGACGAAGATCGCGCCCTGCGTGTTTCATGCCGACTTCGATGCCGCGCGCGTCGCCAGCCTGGCCGACATGCGCCGGATCGTCGAGACCGGAGAAAGCCAGATCGCCGACGCGCGCTCGCCTGGCCGGTTTGCCGGCACCGAGCCGGAGCCTCGCGCCGGCATCCGCTCGGGCCATATGCCGGGCGCGCGCAATGTGCCGTTTTCGGCGCTTGCCGAGGACGGCGAGCTGCTGTCGAAAGACCGATTGCGCAAGGTGATCGAGGACGCCGGCATCGACCTGTCGAAGCCGGTTGTCACCTCTTGCGGCTCAGGCGTCACTGCGGCGGCGATCACGCTGGCGCTCGAGACGCTTGGCCATACCGACAACAGGCTCTACGACGGTTCATGGACGGAATGGGGTGGGCTTGACGATACGCCCGTCGTGACGGGCAAGGATCGACAGTGATGGAAAACGGAGCGCTTGAAGACATCGAGGTCACGGTGACGTTTCTCGAAATGCATGTCCCGCCGGCCTATGCGCCGCCGGTGCCGTACAACCGCCAGATCGCGCTGCTGAAGACCAAAGGCATTCCGCTGCATTTCTACCGCTATTTGATGGATCGGGTAGGCCGCAAATGGCACTGGGTCAACGTGCTGAGGCTGAGCGACGAGGAGCTTTTTGCAGGCATCCATCGCGAGGACCGCGACATCAGGGTGCTGTATCTCGATGGGTCGCCGGCCGGCTTCTTCGACCTAAAGCCGCATCTGCCGGAAGAAGTGGAACTTGCCTATTTCGGCATGATGGAGCACGCGACCGGCCAAGGCATCGGCCGCTGGTTCCTGGGTGCGGCGATCGCCGCCGCCTGGTCGCACGGCCCAAGGCGGGTGACGGTGCAGACCTGCACGCTCGACCATCCGGCGGCATTGCCGCTCTACCAGAAGCTCGGCTTTGCACCGGTCGCGCAAAAGAAGGAGATCGTGCATCCAATGACCTTCGCCGAGCGTGCGGCCAGCGTCATGCGGCCATGATTTTCTCCGCAAACTGAACCTATTGTTCATCAATGCTTCAGCTTGTCTTTGCCATCTTGCCGGCACCATCGATGCGGCAGAGGCCGAAGGAGAAAGACATGCTGACCCGACGCACATTTGCCGCCGCGCTGATTGCGGCCCTCGCCGTGCCGACCCTTGCCGCCGCCCAGGCAACCACGCCTTCGGCGGCGACGATCGAGCGTCAGCTCGAGGCCGCGCCCCGCGTTAAGCTGCGCCCGAACCAGCGCGTCACCATCCGCGAATTCAAGAGGCGACCGGACCTGCGGCGCATGGCCCGTTCGATCGATATCCAGTCGATCAATTTCGCCTTTGGCTCGGCGGCCATTTCCGAATCGCAATATGGCAAGATCGAAAATATCGCCGATGCGCTCCGGCGCATCCTGCGGCGAGACCCCGGTGCCCGCGTGCTGATCGAAGGCCATACCGACGCGGTCGGCTCCTTCCAATCGAACCAGATCCTGTCCGAACAGCGCGCCGCCTCGCTGAAGCGCACCTTGGTGCGCGAATTCGGCGTGCCGGGCTATACGTTGGAAACCGTCGGCTACGGCGAGGAGTTCCTGCTCGTTCAGACGCAGAACGAGAATTGGCGCAATCGCCGGGTGACCTTGCGCCGCTTCGACGATTTCATCCGCTGAGCCTGTCCGAAATCCGCGTTGGCGGCCATCTGAAGGCGTTTTCCGCGCTTCCGATTCTCGAAAACACCTTCATCTGACTCGCCACTGTGATTTTCGAAACAGGCTCAGTCACTGCGGTCTGGATCAACACCCGAAAAAGAGCCTAGCTTGAATGAGCCGCGCTCTTTCCATATCGCTGTCGGTCAAAGCCTACCGCATCGGCCCGAAAATCGGAATCGATTTTCGGAGAGCACGCTGCGCAGACTTAAATATTGAAGCGTTCTTTGCGCGTCCAAAAAGGACGCGTGGCGCTCCAATGGTGATGGAGGATCAAACGATGACGATTCGGGTGGTGATGGCCGGTGCGACCGGCTGGGTCGGCAAGGCGCTGGTTCCGGCGATCGGGGCGCAAGGCGACATGGCACTGGCCGGGGCTGTGTCACGCAGCGGCGCGGGGCAGGATTCCGGCCTCCTGGTTGGCATGCCGGCCAATGGCATCACCGTTTCCGCCTCGCTGGCCGAGGCGCTGGAGGTACCGTCGGACGTGCTGGTCGACTACACCAAGCCGCACGTGGTGAAAGACCATGCGCTGCTGGCCATAGAGAAGGGGCGGCACGTTGTGATCGGCACGTCGGGCCTGGGTGCGACCGATTTCGGCGACATCGACGCTGCAGCACGCGCCAATCGTGTCGGCGTCATTGCAGCCGGCAATTTTTCGATCACCGCCACGCTGATGAAGCGGTTTGCCTTGATGGCAGCGAAATACGTGCCGGATGTCGAGGTGATCGACTATGCGAGCGCCAAGAAACCCGACGCGCCGTCTGGCACCGCGCGCGAGCTTGCCGAAGCGCTGGCTGATGTCCGCAAGGCTTCGACGGTGCGGCCGGTCTCGGAGGTCTCGGGTGTGCCGGGAACCCGCGGTGCGGCGGTTGGTACAGGCGAGGGGGTGCAGGTGCATGCGCTTCGCCTGCCTTCCTACATCCTGTCCTGCGAGGTGCTGTTCGGCCTGCCCGACGAGCGGCTGACCATTCGTCACGACGCCGGCTCGTCCGCTGCTCCTTACGTGGCCGGCACACTGCTCGCTATCAGGCGAGTACAGGAGATCACAGGACTGGTGCGCGGTCTCGACGCCTTGATGGACTGATTCAAATTGGCAAGAATCGGGTGGGAAGGCGCTGGTGCAGCGGCGTAATTTTCGGTCGACGACACCGGAGATTTCGCATGAGCATCCAGTTCAAAGCCTTGCCCACCGAAGATGTGAGAGCCTTGCAGCGCGGCGCGCCGGATGCTTATGGCCTGATACCAGAGCGGAAAATATCCGACGGTGACGGCGTGCCTTGCCGCCACTGCCTGAAGAACGTGGCCGCCGGCGACGTCTATCTCATCCTGGCCTACCGGCCATTTCCGGAATTGCAGCCCTACGCCGAAACCGGACCAATCTTTCTGCATGCCGAGGGCTGCGAGCGCGCTGCCGAAGCCGAGGCGATTCCAGAAATGCTCGAAAGCGCCGACTACATCGTGCGCGGCTACGGCAGGGACGACCGCATCGTCTATGGCAGCGGCGGCGTCATCCCGACGGGCGCCATCGCGGCGCGGGCCGAAACCTTGTTCGAGCGCGACGAGATCGCCTATGTGCATGTCCGCTCGGCGCGCAACAATTGCTACCAGTGCCGTATCGAGCGCGCGTGACAATCCGGGCGGTATTCATCGATCGCAGCTGTCGTACGCCTGTCGCATTGTCGCGTTACGGAATGATTGTCGATCGATTTTGCCGACCGCGGATGAACCGGCGGGAAGTCTCGACATCAGAGGAAGCGGGGCTTTGGCTCCGCTTTTTTGTTGCCCGCCCTGTTCGCCCCGCATTTCTTCCGCCCAAAGAAAAAGCCCGCCGGAATGACCGGCGGGCTTTGACTGTTGTCTGGACGGTTTTAGTTGAACTTGTACTTCGCGTCGATGCGGACGGTATGGAACGAAGGCGTGGAGGTGAGAGTGTCGTCCGGCAGCCCAAGGTCCGACGAAAAATCCTTCTCGGAGAACTGCGAATAACGGTACTCGAGGCCAACGGTCACGTTGCTGGACATGGCCGTTTCCAGACCACCACCCACCGAGAAGCCGCTGGAGTCCCAATCGAGGATATCGCCGATGGGTGAAGACGCGTTCAGATCGAAGTGCTGCCAGCTGTAACCACCGAGCACGTAGGCGAGGGTTGATTCGTTGACTTTCATACCGACACGGCCAAGCACATCGAATCCGTAATCAGTATCCAGATTGATTGACCCGCCCGGGACCTCAAGTTCCGAAGTCATGCCGGAGTAGCGGGCATCCACCATGACGCCTGCGACCCAGCTGCCGAAATCATGGTCGTAGCCGACGTTCAATTCGCCGAACACGCCTTCGCCGCCGAGCCCGTTGAACTCGAGCCCGCCAAGCGGCGGAACCTCGATCTGATGCACCGACGCACCCGCGCCGGCGGCGCCGCCGACATAGAAGCCGGTCCAGTTGTAGGCAGGCGCTTCAAAAGAAGCGACGCCGCCATTCTGGGCGCCAAAGCGATAGTTGGCCGCAACCTGGAACGTATGCCGCGATTCGTCGAGATTGAGGGCACCATCCGGCACACCGAAATCCGAAAGCAGATCATCATTAGTGCTGAAGCGGGTATAGCGATATTCTGACTTGATGGTCCAGTTACTGGTGATGGCCGTTTCAACGCCGGCCCCGACGAAGTAGCCGCTCTGATCCCAATCGAGATCGAAACCAGCGTTGGTGTCGAGTTCGTATTTCTGCCAGGAATAGCCGCCGAGCACATAGCCCAAAGTGTTTGGCGTGAAGAGGTAACCAGCCCGCAAACCAGCGTCGAAACCATAGGTCTCGCGGACCGAAGCATCGAATCCAGCAACATCGAGCGTGGTTTCAATGTTGCCGGCATGGGCGTCCAAAAGTCCGCCGATCAGGAAGCGCGGCGACACCATATAGTCGTACCCAACGGTCAGTTCACCGTATACGCCTTCACCACCAATGCCGTTCAACGAGAAGCCGGGAAGGAAATCGCTGCTGAGCTCGTGGACATTGGCGCCGGCGCCAACGCCAAAGCCGACATAGATGCCACTCCAGTTGAAGGCCGACGTCTCGACGACCGGCACAACGGCGTCCGCGGCATGAGAAACCGATCCGACAGCCAGAACGGAAACTGCGCCAAGAAGAAGAGATTTTGCGAATCGTTTGCTGGTCATTGCCCCTACCTTTTGAAAAACCCACAACCCGTCTAGCACCTGCCCATGTTGGCGGCTGTAACAAAAAAGCCACAGAAAAGGCACATTGCAAGCATGACGGGCAAAGCCGGTCAGCCAATCGCAATCCGTGAAATTTGCTTGTGGAAAAAAGAGCCGCCGAGGGCGTCGGCGGCTCTGTCTGGAGAGGAATGAGCGGCGGGTTCAGGCGGCGAGAACGGCCTTCGGTTCGACCAACTCATAGCCGAGTGCTTCGGCCACCGCGCGGTTGGTGATCTTGCCCTTGTGGACGTTCAGGCCGTTGCGCAAATGATGATCGTCGATCAGCGCCTTCAGGCCTTTGTCGGCGAGCTGCAGGCCGTAATGCAGCGTCGCGTTGTTGAGGGCGTGGGCCGAAGTGACCGGCACCGCACCCGGCATATTGGCGACGCAATAGTGAATGACGCCGTCGACCTCATAGGTCGGCGCGGCATGAGTTGTGGCGTGCGAGGTCTCGAAGCAGCCGCCTTGGTCGATGGCGACGTCGACAAGCACCGAGCCTTTCTTCATGCCCGACAGCATCTCGCGCGAAACGAGTTTCGGCGCGGCAGCACCCGGAATCAGCACCGCGCCGACGACGATGTCGGCCGAAAAACATTCCTCTTCCAGCGCCTCGACGGTCGAGTAGCGGGTGTGGACGCGACCGCCGAAGATATCGTCGAGCTGGCGCAGGCGCGGGATCGAGCGGTCGATGATAGTGACGTCAGCGCCAAGGCCAGCCGCCATCCGGGCGGCATGCAGGCCGACGACGCCGCCGCCGAGCACAGTGACCTTGCCGGGCAGCACGCCGGGCACGCCGCCGAGCAGCACGCCGCGGCCGCCATTGGCCTTCTGCAGCGCGGTGGCGCCGGCCTGGATCGACAGGCGGCCGGCGACTTCCGACATCGGCGCCAGCAGCGGCAGGCCGCCACGGTCGTCGGTGACCGTCTCGTACGCGATGGCCGTCACACCCGAGGCCAGCAGGCCCTTGGTCTGCTCCGGGTCCGGAGCTAGATGGAGATAGGTGTAGAGGATCTGGCCGTCACGGAGCTGAACCCATTCGCCGGGCTGCGGCTCCTTGACCTTGATGATCATGTCGGACTTGGCAAACACGTCGGCGGCCGTCTTGGCGATGGTGGCGCCGGCTGCGCGATAGGCGTTGTCGTCGGCGCCGATGCCGGCGCCGGCGCCGGTCTCGATCAGCACTTCGTGACCATGCGCGACATATTCGCGGACCGAGCCCGGCGTCAGGCCGACGCGGTATTCGTGGTTCTTGATTTCCCGTGGGCAGCCGACGCGCATCTTCTTCTTCTCCTGATCCGGCCCCTTGAGGCACGTTCCCTGTTTAGAGATAGTGAACCACGAATCGTCCCGTAAGTGTTTGCGAATGCGCTTGCGCAGAAGAGTACGGTTCGATAATCGTTGCGGAAAATGGCTGGATTGTCGCAGGAATCCCGAAAAATGCCGCTCGACAGGATCGATATCGCCATTCTCGAAACATTGCAGAAGGATGGACGGATACCCAATGCGGCGCTTGCCGAGAAGGTGGGCCTGTCGCAGTCGGCCTGTTCGCGACGGCTGGATAATCTGGAGAAATCCGGAACCATCCGAGGCTACCACGCCCGGCTTTCCAATGCCGCTCTTGGCCACCAGATGACGGCGATCGTGCATATATCGCTGTCGGGGCAATTCGAGAAGACGCTGTCGGATTTCGAGGCGGCGATAAAGCGCTGCCCGAATGTCCTGTCCTGTCACCTGATGTCGGGCGAATACGATTATATTCTGCGCATCGCGGCAAAGGACCTCGTCGACTATGAGCGCATCCACAAGGAATGGCTGTCGGCGATGCCGCACGTCACGAAGATCAATTCATCCTTCGCCTTGCGCGAGATCGTCGACCGGACGGCGGTGGGGATGAAGCCGGAACTTGCTTAGGCCTTGAACGCCTCCGTCACCACCCGGTCCATCGGGATGTCGTGCGGCTGCGGATATATGGTGGCGATACGCTGCAACTCGTAGCCGACACCGATGACCAGCGGCTTGAACGGCATCGCCGCCAGTGTGCGGTCGAAGAAGCCGCCGCCATAACCCAGCCGGTATTGTCCCGGATCGATGCCGACGATCGGTGAGATGACGATGTCGGGCAGCACCGGATCGCCTTCAGCCGGGATCGGGATATTCCAGACGCCCTTCTCAAGCCGGTCGCCCGGTGCGTAGGCGCGAAAGACAAGCGGGCGGCCTTTTTCGACGACAACAGGCAGTGCCGTACGGCCGCCGCGCTCATTGACGGAAGCCATCCAGGGCCGCAAATCCGGCTCGCCGCGGAACGGCCAGTAGAGGCTGACCATCCGGCCGGCGATGTCGCCGATCACCGCGTCGAGACTTTCGCCGATGCGCTGCGACATTGCCGTCCGAGCGTCGGCCGAGATAGCGAGGCGCGCCGCAATCAGCCGCTCGCGCTCGGCCTTGCGCCATCGCTTCACGTCGGTCCAATCGGATAGGGGCGTCCGGAATTCCGGGTCGAGCTCATGCATGAAGCAAGGCGGCGAGGAATATTGCCCCGGACCGTCGTCATGATCACTACCCAAGTTCCACTCCTGTCGTCAGTTTCAATGAAATTATACTCGGCGGCAGGATAGGGCATGTACATTCGCGACATCTTAGGGCGGGTAGTCGGCAGTCGGATGTTGTTGCAGTGCACAAAAGTCCCTACATCAAATTTGGCTAAATTGCTCTCCAGCCTGCTCTCCCGGCCAACCTGTTCTCCCGGAGTGAATGAGATGAACGATTCCAGGCATCATGTCGTCGTCGTCGGGGCGGGCTTTGGAGGGCTCGAATTCACCCGCGCGCTTGACGGTGCGCCGGTGCGCATCACCATGATCGACAAGCGCAACCACCATCTCTTCCAGCCGCTGCTCTACCAGGTGGCGACCACGGCGCTGGCGACCTCGGAAATCGCCTGGCCGATCCGCCATCTCCTGCGCAAGCGCAAGGACGTGACGACGCTGCTCGCCACCGTCAGCGGCGTCGACCGCGTCGGCAAGCGCGTGCTGTTCGATGATGGCGGCGCGGTCGCCTACGACACGCTGCTGCTGGCCACCGGCGCCCGCCACGCCTATTTCGGCCATGACGAATGGGAGCCTTTCGCCCCAGGGTTGAAGACGCTGGAGGATGCCACCACCATTCGACGGCGCATTCTGCTGGCCTTCGAGCAGGCCGAGCGGGAAACCGATCCCGCCAAGCGCCAAGCGCTGCTGACGCTGGCGATCGTTGGTGGCGGACCGACCGGCGTGGAACTGGCTGGCACCATTGTTGAACTGGCGCACGACATGCTGCGCGGCGAGTTCCGCAGCATCGATACGCGGCAGACGCGCGTGGTGCTGATCGAGGCCGGTGACCGCATCCTTCCCAATTTCGCGCCAGAACTCTCCGACTATGCCAGCAAGGCGCTCGAGCGGCTCGGGGTGACGGTCGAACTCGGTCGGCCCGTTACACGCTGCGACGCCGAGGGTGTCATCTTCGGCGACACGCAGCTGCCGGCCAGGACTATCCTGTGGGCAGCAGGCGTCGCCGCCTCGCCGGCTGCCGAATGGCTGGGGGCGGCAGCGGACCGTGCGGGCAGGGTGCTGGTCGAGCCCGACCTCACCGTGCCGGGCAGCCCGGAGATTTTCGTCGTCGGGGACGCTGCACACGTCCTGCGCCCAGATGGCCGCATGGTGCCCGGCGTAGCACCCGCCGCCAAGCAGCAGGGCCGGCTTGTCGCCGCGACGATCAAGGCCCGGCTTGCCGGCGACATGACCCCGCGGCCTTTCCGCTACAAGCATGACGGCGATCTGGCGACGATCGGCAAGCGCGCCGCCGCGATCGATTTCGGCTGGATCAAGCTCACCGGCCGGCTGGCCTGGTGGCTGTGGGGTCTGGCGCACATCTATTTCCTGATCGGCTTCCGTAACCGGCTCGCGGTTTCGCTGAGCTGGTTATGGATTTACGCGACAGGTCAGCGCAGCGCGCGGCTGATCACCCAAGGCGACGACGACAGGAGCTGACGTTTGCCAAGTACCGCATCACGCTTTGAAAGCGCGCTTTTGCGAAAGCGAGGTTTTGCGCGTCGATTCGAAACCGCAGCGTGGTATCCGTCGCCTTCACGCAGGCGGGCCAAAACGTCGCTTGATCACGGGCATGACAACGTCCAGCGCATCCGTGGAAATGCCGCCGGAATAGCCGTCAGGCAACTGGTCGATTAGTTCGGGATCGTCGAGCCCTTGCGAAAAGCCGCCGCCGGCATAGGGGCCGAGCAGGTAGATGCGGGTGTCGACGCTATCCATCCGGTCCAGAAAACGGTCTGGCCAGCCCCATAGCCATTGGGCGACGTTGATCGGGATGAGCAGGGTGTCTCGCCGGCACGCCTCCGGAACGTAGCCGCTCCAGCCGAGCGCTGCATAGCGCATGATGCATCGGGTCAGCGACGCGCGGCTCAGCGTATGCATGTCCGGCAGCGCCGCCTTGACCGCCGCGACTGGCTTGTCGCCGCCGTAGACCGTCAGGCTGGCACGCTCGGCTGGCGCCAGCGTGGCGAGCCAGGCGGCCAATGCCTTGCCTTCCGCCTGGTCGTTGCTCTTGATGTTGATGTTGAAACGGCGGTTCGGGAAGCGCTGCAGCACCTCGTCCAGCGACGGCATCATGCCGATCCCCTTGCCGCGAAACGGGAAGGTCTTGCCGCCATCCGCCGTGTAGCCATAGCCCACATCGAGCGTCCTCAACTCGGACATGGCATGGGCGCGCGTTTCTCCCTTGCCTTCGGTGCGGCAGTCAAGCGTCCAGTCGTGGAAGACCGCGAACTTGCCGTCCTTGGTCGGGTGGACGTCGAGTTCGAGCGCGTCCGCGCCAAGCGCGAAGGCGGCTTCCATCGAGGGAATCGTATTTTCAAGGAAAGGATGGCGTGGCGGCAGCATGCGTTCGGCCGTGCAGGTGTCGGAGCCGAGATCCTTGCGGTCGAAATCCTGTGCCAAGCCGCGATGCGCAAGCACGGCCGGGGTGCCGGCTGGACGGCTTGACAGCAGCGAGCTGTTGTTGAGCCAAATGCCGCCCACAGCGACAACAATGGCAATGAGGAGGATTGTCCGTTTGCGCATGATGTGATTCCGATTCTTGCGCCGCATCTTGCGTCGAGATCGGACTTTTTCACGGCAATCGCCCAATGATGCGATGGCCCAAATCAGGGCGATGACGTCGCCGGCCTAAGCCCTACAAACCACCTAGCGGACATCGATGTAGCTGGCGCGGAAGCCGGCTTCGCAATAGTGCAGGTAAAACTCCAGAGCTTCTTGAAGCGGTCGTCGAAATCGAGCGGGACGATCTTTTCCCATGACGCCCAGAAGCGGTGGCGCCATTCGGCGAGCGAGTCGTCCGGGAAACGCGCTCGCGCAGGTGAGAAAGGCCATGGTCTTTTGCCGAGCGTTTTCAGGATCGGCAGCATGCCGCCCGGGAAGACGTAACGCTAGATGAAATCCGGCCGGGCGCGATGAATCCCCGCAGCAATCTTTCACCTCATCGCAGGGAACTTCAAGAGCCAAGGCAAGCGAACACGGATCAATGGATAGATTTTGGGGGAGGGCGCTGCTCAACGCCGGAATCACTATGGTTGCAGCCACCCAGATGCAGTAGTTTTAGCTATGCGTTATGTCATCGCCATCTGCGCCGTCACGTTTTTCCTGATCTGGGACGGACTCTACAATCAGGGCAGCTATCTCGACAAAACGGTCAGGGAGATAACGCGCGTCGTGCGCTACGTCACCAGTATGGTGTAGGTTCTTTCCTCCGCCCAACGCGTTGTCGCCGCGACATCGTTGCCGGTTGACGCGACCGGTTTGCCCACACAAAACACGCTTGCACATCGATCGAGGAGGCTGGGGTTGATCCGGCATATCGTTTTCTTCAGCGCGCGGCACAAAGAGGATGTCGAGGCCGTACGCACAGGCTTGCTGGCACTGGGCAACATCCCCCATTCCCGCCTTTTCGAGGTGACGCTCAACACCAAGGTCGACCCGCTTTCGGACGAGATCGACGTGGTCGTTTATGCCGAGTTCGAGGATGATGCCGCTCTGGCCGCCTACAAGGCGCATTCGCTCTATGCCGAGACGACCAGCCAGGTCAAACCGCTGCGCGAATTGCGATATTCGGCGGATGTTGTGGCTGCAACCTGAAGAGAAAGTGACCGAAGCAGGAGCAACGTTACTCCGTCTGAGCGGCGGTCGGTTCGGTCGGGTCGGCGCCCGGCCGCTTTGGCGCGTCCCAGACCAGCATGGCGAGAACAGCCATCGCGACGACCGCTGCCGTTATGAACAGGATCTTTCTCATTTGGATCACGTAGGTTGGTTTCCGGCAGCGGCAAGTATTCCGGAAGTTCGCGTAATGCGGCCACGCCATCCTTCGGCGTCAGGTGAGGCTCTTGAACCAAATTCCGGAATGATGCACACCGCGCCGGCATGACCGAGACGATGACAGCAGGCTCTTATCCGCCAGGCCCCTATCCGCTTGACCATCTGGTGCTGCCAACCGCGAGCCTCGATGTGGCGCGGGAGCGGCTGGTTTCGCTTGGCTTTGTCGTGGCGCCGACCGGCGTCCATCCTTTTGGGACGGAAAACTGCTGCGTCTTCCTTGAGGACGGCACCTATCTCGAGCCGCTGGCGGTGGGCAACGAGCAAGCGGCGGCGAAAGCGATCGCCGACGGCAACGTCTTCGTCGCGCGCGATCGTGCCTATCGCGACAGCGGCGGCAATGAGGGATTTTCGGCCCTGGTCTTGGGCACCGAAAATGCGCATGCCGATCACGCGCGCTACATCGAAGCCGGCCTGTCTGCCGGAGACATGCTGAGCTTTTCGCGCGCCTTCACCGACGCGGCGGGAAAGAGCGACACGGCATCGTTCAAACTGGCCTTCGCCTCCGGCACCGGGGCGACGGACGCATTCCTGTTCGCCTGCGAGCGGATCAATGCGCCGAAAGTAGACCGCACCGCGTTGCAGATCCATGCCAATGGCGCAACCGGCATCATCGAAGTCGTGGCGGTCAGCGACGAGCCATCCAAACAGCACCGATTGATTTCGATCGCGACGCGCAGTCCGGCTGCCGGACAAGAGAGCAGCACTGCGTTTGGCCTGCCGAACGCAACCTTGACCCTGTTTGACCCGGTCGCTTTCGAGACGCGCTTCGGCATACCTGCCGGCGCGCCATCGGGACTCCGCTTCGCGGGGATCGTCTTTTCCGTTCGCTTCTCGGGCATGGTCGCAAAGCTGCTGGCAGCCAGTTCGGTCGAACATGACATACGTGGCAATGATATTGTCGTGCGGCCGGCATCCGGGCAGGGTGCGACCTTCATTTTCCGGGAGATAGCATGAGCAAGCCCAATTCGTCCGTAACCGTCGGCAATGTCGTCTTCGGCAACACCGCGCCGCTGTCGCTGATTGCCGGCCCGTGCCAGCTCGAATCGCGCCAGCACGCCTTCGACATGGCTGGGGCGCTGAAGGAACTGACTGAGAAGCTGGGGCTGGGCCTCGTCTACAAGACCAGTTACGACAAGGCCAACCGCACCTCGCTTGGCGGCACGCGCGGCGCCGGGCTCGATGCGGCGCTGCCGGTCTTCGACGATCTGCGCAAGGCATTTTCGCTGCCGATCCTGACCGATATCCATACCGAGGAACAGTGCGCGCTTGTGACGCCGCATGTCGATATCCTGCAGATTCCGGCTTTCCTCAGCCGCCAGACCGATCTGCTGATCGCGGCAGCAAGAACCGGCAAGGTCGTCAATGTGAAGAAGGGCCAGTTCCTCGCACCGTGGGACATGAAGAACGTCGTCGCCAAGATCACCGGTTCCGGCAACGCCAATGTGCTGGTCACCGAGCGCGGCGCGTCCTTCGGCTACAACACGCTGGTGTCCGATATGCGCGCCCTGCCGATTATGGCCGAGATCGGCGCACCGGTGATTTTCGACGCCACGCATTCCGTGCAGCAGCCGGGCGGGCAGGGCGGCTCCACGGGTGGCGATCGGCGCTTCGTCGAGACGCTGGCGCGCGCCGCGGTTGCGGTCGGCGTCGCCGGCGTCTTCATCGAGACGCATCAGGATCCCGACAACGCCCCATCCGATGGTCCCAACATGGTGCCGCTGAAGGACCTTCGGGCGCTGCTTGAAAGGCTGATGGCATTCGATCGCGTCGCCAAGGGCTGAGCAAGTTCAGCGGTCCAGCCCTAATTCCGAGCCCGAAACTTGTGATCAACAGGCGCCGGTTGTACGCTGCCCAGGCAACCGAGTGCCTTGGAGGAGGAAGCCATGTCCGTCGCCCGCGTCACCGAAATCACATCATCGTCGAATAACAGCTTTCAGGACGCCATCGAACAGGGGATTGCCCGCGCCGCAAAGACATTGAAGAACGTCGAAGGCGCCTGGATCCAGGACCAGAAGGTCGTCGTCGAGGACGGCAAGATCTCCGCCTACCGCGTCAACATGAAGGTCACCTTCATCCTCGCTGAATGATCGATTAGCGTCGAAAAGTCTGGAACCTTCATCCGCGCCCCTCATTGTCAGGCATAGCGTCAACGACAACGAGGAGTACACAAATGACAACCCAGACAGGACACACTGAAGCCATCGCTGCCTCGCGGGTCATCGGCACATCCGTCTACAACACGGAAGGCACGCACATCGGCGACATCGAGGATGTCATGCTCGACAAGCTGTCGAATGGCATCATGTTTGCCGTGATCGGCTTTGGCGGATTTCTCGGTATCGGCGAGAAGTACCACGCCATTCCGTGGGCGAGCCTCGACTACGACGAGAACGAGGGCGGCTACGTCGTACCGTTCACGAAGGAGCAACTGCAGGCTGCTCCCGCCTATTCGATCGATGAATTGACGGGCGCCGACAGCGAGGCGGCGCGTGATGCTTCATACAGCTACTACAAGGTCGAGCCTTACTGGCACTGACCTTGCTCTGCCGGAATCAAAAAGACCCCCGGTTTGTGAACCGGGGGTCTTTTTGCAGGATATCTACTCCGCCGCAAGGGTCGACAACTCTACCGCGCCCTGTTGAGGCTGCTGAGTGTCACACGACGTCAAAAACGCCGCCGCGATCAGGAACAAACTCACAATACCGCTCAACTGAGACATGGCGAAACTCCTCCTGTTTCGCCCCGCGCAGCGCGAGCATAAACCAGAAAGCCGCATGCCGCCAAGACTTATGACTGACATGACTTATGATGACAGCAATTTGTGCTTCGTGAATCGATGTGGCGGAGGTGGCGGCAATATTTGCGGACGCCCCGATTGCGTTTTGCAGCACTTTGGCTAAGACGTGCCCGACGCTTCGTCAGATCAATCGGGGACATCGCAATGACTGCCATCATCGACATTGTCGGGCGTGAAATCCTGGACAGCCGCGGAAACCCGACCGTCGAGGTCGACGTCGTGCTCGAAGACGGCTCGATGGGCCGCGCTGCGGTGCCCTCCGGCGCCTCGACCGGCGCGCATGAGGCGGTCGAACTGCGCGACGGCGGCGCCCGCTACCTCGGCAAGGGCGTTCTGCAGGCGGTAGAGGCCGTCAATGGCGAGCTGTTCGAGGCGATCGGCGGTATGGAAGCCGAGAACCAGATCCACATCGACCAGACGATGATTGAGCTCGACGGCACGCCCAACAAGAGCCGGCTCGGTGCCAACGCCATCCTCGGCGTGTCGCTGGCTGTCGCCAAGGCTGCGGCGGAAGCGGCCGGCCTGCCGCTCTACCGCTATGTCGGTGGCACCAAGGCGCATGTGCTCCCGGTGCCGATGATGAACATCATCAACGGTGGCGCCCATGCCGACAACCCTATCGACTTCCAGGAATTCATGATCCTGCCGATCGGTGCGCCGACGCTGCGTGACGGGGTGCGCTGGGGCTCGGAAATCTTCCATACGTTGAGGAAGCGGCTGAAGGACGCCGGCCACAACACCAATGTCGGCGACGAGGGCGGCTTCGCCCCTAACTTGAAAAGCGCGCCCGCCGCGCTCGATTTCATCATGGAATCGATCGAGAAGGCTGGCTTCAAGCCGGGCGAAGAGGTTGCGCTCGGCCTCGATTGCGCCGCGACCGAATTCTTCAAGGACGGCAACTACGTCTATGAAGGCGAGAAGAAGACCCGCGATCCGAAGACCCAGGCCAAATATCTGGCCAAGCTTGCGGCGGATTATCCGATCATCACGATCGAGGATGGGTTGGCCGAGGACGATTGGGACGGCTGGAAAACGCTGACCGACCTCATCGGCAAGAAAACCCAGCTGGTCGGCGACGATCTGTTCGTCACCAATACGGCGCGGCTGCGCGACGGCATCCACATGGGCGTCGCCAATTCTATCCTGGTCAAGGTCAACCAGATCGGCTCTTTGACCGAAACGCTCGACGCCGTCGAGACGGCGCACAAAGCCGGCTACACTGCTGTCATGTCGCATCGCTCGGGCGAAACCGAAGATTCGACCATCGCCGATCTCGCCGTCGCCACCAATTGCGGGCAGATCAAGACAGGGTCATTGTCGCGCTCGGATCGCATGGCCAAGTACAACCAGCTCATCCGCATTGAGGAAGAGCTCGGCAAGCAGGCGCTCTACGCCGGCAAGTCGATCGTGAAAGGCTGAGCCCACAGAAATATCCGGAATGAAAAGGGCGGGGGCATTCCTCGCCCTTTTTGTTTCAACACCGCCAAATCCGGTCATCCGTAACCGTCCATTAAGCACAATCGGGCGAGAAAGGGCCAGGTCGCAGAGTGTTAGAGCGTCCTTTGCGCGTCCAGGAGGACGCGGGGCGCCCTAAGGGATTTGGATCATGTGGACACGTCAGCACAAGCAGAGAAACACCGGACGGCTGATCATTCCCTCGCTCTGCGTAGCATTCCTGGCCTATTTCGGTTTCCACGCCTATCATGGTGAATTTGGCATCTATTCCAAGTATCGGTTGGAAGCCGAGGCCGTCGGTCTGCAAAGTAAGCTCGATGCCGTCAAGGCGCGCCGGGTCGACCTGCAGCGGCGCGTTCAGCTGATGCATCAGGGCACGCTGGAGAAGGACATGCTCGACGAACGGGCGCGCAAGGCGCTCAATATGTCCCATGCCGACGAAATCACCATCATGTTGCCAGCTATGGCAAGATAACTAAATTCAAGTTAATCGACGATATTTTCAATGATTTTAATCGCTTAGATGCATGTCAGCCATGCATTTTTCAGCATGGCGAAACGCTTTCCCGCGTGTTAGCCTCTCCAAATCGGTGGGGAGAACTGATCTCCCTCAGTGTCCGCAAGAGACGCCAACAGGGAGTGATGCATGGCCACCGCCGCCAGAAAAGCGCCTGCCAAATCAAAATCCAGATCCGACGGCAAATCGGCGGGGCTTTCGGCCCCCAAACCTGTCGACTTCACCAAAGACGAGGAGCTTGACGCCTATCGGCGCATGCTGCTTATCCGCCGCTTCGAGGAAAAGGCCGGCCAGCTATACGGCATGGGCTTCATCGGCGGCTTCTGCCATCTCTATATCGGCCAGGAAGCAGTTGTCACCGGCATGAAGATGGCGCTGATCGATGGCGACCAGATGATCACCGCCTACCGCGACCATGGTCACATGCTGGCGATGGAACTGTCGCCGCGCGGCGTCATGGCCGAGTTGACGGGGCGCCGCGGCGGCTTGTCCAGGGGCAAGGGCGGCTCCATGCACATGTTCTCCAAGGAGAAGCATTTTTACGGCGGCCACGGCATTGTCGGGGCGCAGGTTTCGCTCGGCACCGGTCTCGCCTTCGCCAACCGCTATCGCGGCAACAACAATGTGACGCTGACCTATTTTGGCGACGGCGCCGCCAATCAGGGCCAGGTCTATGAAAGCTTCAACATGGCCTCGCTGTGGAAGCTGCCGGTGATCTACATCATCGAGAACAACCGCTATGCCATGGGCACCTCGGTATCGCGTTCGTCGGCCGAGACGGATTTTTCGCAGCGCGGCGCCTCCTTCAAGATCCCCGGTATCCAGGTCGATGGCATGGACGTCCGCGCGGTCAAGGCAGCCGGCGATCTCGCAACCGAATGGTGCCGCGCCGGCAAGGGGCCGCTGATTCTCGAAATGCAGACCTACCGCTATCGCGGCCACTCGATGTCCGATCCGGCAAAGTACCGCTCCAAGGAAGAAGTGCAGAAGATGCGCTCAGAGCGTGACCCGATCGAGCAGGTCAAGGCGCGCCTGCTCGACAAGAAGTGGGCTGATGAGGACGAGCTCAAGGCCGTCGACAAGGAGGTCCGCGACATTGTCGCCGACGCCGCCGAATTTGCCCAGAACGACGCAGAGCCGGATCCGTCCGAGCTCTGGACCGACATCGTATTGTAACGAGAGGGCAAGGACATGCCGATCGAAATTCTCATGCCCGCTCTCTCGCCGACCATGGAAGAGGGCAATGTTTCCAAATGGTTGAAGAACGAGGGCGACAAGGTCGCCGCCGGTGACGTTATCGCCGAGATCGAGACCGACAAGGCCACGATGGAAGTCGAGGCCGTCGACGAAGGCACGCTCGGCAAGATCCTGGTTGCCGAGGGCACCGAAGGCGTGAAGGTCAACACGCCGATCGCGGTGCTGCTGCAGGACGGCGAGAGCGCCGCCGATATCGGCAAGGAGACCAAGGCTGCACCGGCTTCTACCCAGGATTCCGTTTCAGACGGCGGGCAGCGCACCGACGCAGCCGAGGAAGGCTCGAAGGCCGCGCCGCAGGATGCCGGCGAGGCGCCGAAGGCGTCCGTTCCCGCTGCCCCCGCCACGAAGGCAGCCGCCGATCCCGACATCCCGGCCGGCACGGAAATGGTCTCGACCACGGTGCGCGAGGCACTTCGTGACGCGATGGCCGAGGAGATGCGTCGAGACGGCGACGTCTTCGTGATGGGCGAGGAGGTCGCCGAGTACCAGGGCGCCTACAAGATCACGCAAGGGCTGCTGCAGGAATTCGGGGCGCGGCGCGTCGTCGATACGCCCATCACCGAACACGGTTTTGCCGGCGTCGGCGTTGGCGCGGCGATGGCCGGCCTGAGACCGATCGTCGAGTTCATGACCTTCAACTTCGCCATGCAGGCGATCGACCAGATCATCAACTCAGCTGCCAAGACCCTTTATATGTCCGGCGGCCAGATGGGCGCGCCTATCGTCTTTCGCGGGCCGAACGGCGCGGCCGCCCGTGTCGCCGCCCAGCATTCGCAGTGCTATGCCGCCTGGTACAGCCACATTCCCGGCCTGAAAGTGGTGATGCCTTACACCGCCGCCGACGCCAAGGGGTTGCTGAAGGCCGCGATCCGCGACGCGAACCCGGTCATCTTCCTCGAGAACGAGATCCTTTACGGCCAGTCCTTCGACGTGCCGAAGATGGACGATTTCGTGCTGCCGATCGGCAAGGCGCGCATCCACAAGTCAGGCAAGGATGTCACCATCGTCTCCTTCGGTATCGGCATGACCTACACGGTGAAGGCCGAGGCCGAATTGCGCGGCATGGGCATCGATGCCGAGGTCATCGACCTCAGGACCATTCGTCCGCTCGATTTCGACACCATCATCGCCTCGGTCAGGAAGACCAACCGGCTGGTGGTGGTGGAAGAAGGGTTTCCGCAGAGCTCGGTCGGCGACCATATCGCCAACCAGGTGTCGCAGCGCGCCTTCGATTTCCTCGACGCGCCGGTCATCACCATTGCCGGCAAGGACGTGCCAATGCCCTATGCGGCGAACCTTGAAAAGCTGGCGCTGCCCAATGTCGGCGAGGTCGTCGAGGCAGTCAAAGCCGTCACATATCGCTGAGCAGGGCGGGAGGAAAACATGCCGATCAACATCACCATGCCGGCCCTGTCGCCCACGATGGAAGAGGGCAATCTTGCCAAGTGGCTGGTCAAGGAGGGCGACAAGGTTTCGCCAGGCGACGTGATCGCCGAGATCGAGACCGACAAGGCGACGATGGAAGTCGAAGCGGTCGACGAAGGCACGGTGGCCAAGCTGGTCGTTCCGGCAGGCACCGAAGGCGTCAAGGTCAACGCGCTGATCGCCGTGCTCGCGGCCGAAGGCGAGGATGCGGCGGCTGCCCCGAAAAACGGTGACGGCGCGGCGCCGGCAAAGGCCGAGGCAAAGCAAGATAAGGCGCCAATCTCCCCACCCGTGGGGGAGATGTCGACGAAGTCGACAGAGGGGGGCGCTGTCCCGCCAGCCGCAAGGAGCGAGGCGCCCCCCTCTGGCCTTCCGGCCATCTCCCCCACAAGGGGGGAGATCAGCGGGTCGGACGGCCGCACCTTCGCCTCGCCGCTTGCCCGTCGCATCGCCAGGGAAGCCGGTGTCGATGTCTCTGATGTGACCGGCTCCGGCCCGCATGGCCGCGTGGTCAAGGCCGATGTCGATGCAGCGATTTCCAGCGGCGGCGCCAAGGCGGCAGCGGCCGCGAAAGCGGCACCCGCCGGCGCTCCGGCTCCCGCGGCCGCAGCCAAGCCAATGTCGGACGACCAGGTGCTGAAACTGTTTGCCGACGGCTCCTACGAGCTTGTCCCGCATGACAACATGCGCAAGACCATTGCGCGTCGGCTGGTCGAGGCCACGACCACCATTCCGCATTTCTACCTGACGCTCGACTGCGAGCTTGACGCGCTTCTGGCGCTGCGCACGCAGATCAACGCAGCCGCCCCGGTGAAGAAGACCGACAAGGGTGAGGCGCCGGCCTACAAGCTATCGGTCAACGACATGGTCATCAAAGCGATGGCAATGGCGCTGATGGCTGTGCCGGATGCCAACGCGTCGTGGACCGAGAGCGCCATGGTCAAGCACAAGCATGCCGATGTCGGTGTCGCCGTGTCGATCCCCGGCGGGCTGATCACGCCGATCATCCGGCGCGCCGACGAAAAGACGCTGTCGGTTATCTCCAACGAGATGAAGGACCTTGCCAGCCGCGCCCGCAGCCGCAAGCTGAAGCCGGAAGAATATCAGGGCGGCACCACCGCGGTGTCCAATCTCGGCATGTTCGGCATCAAGGACTTTGCCGCCGTCATCAACCCCCCGCATGCGACGATCCTGGCGGTCGGCGCCGGCGAGGAGCGCGCGGTGGTCAAGAACGGCGAGGTCAAGATCGCGACAATCATGTCGGTAACGCTGTCGACCGATCACCGCGCCGTCGACGGCGCGCTCGGCGCCGAACTGCTCGTCGCCTTCAAGCGCATGATCGAAAACCCGATGGGCATGCTGGTCTAGAAAGGAATAGGGCGGTGCGGAAATTCTTCACCAGCCTTTTTGCCTTCAGCCTTTCCGGCGTCGCAACGATCATGTGCAACGGCTGTTGGTGCGCTGGCGAGTGAGGCGCGCGCGGGCAGATTTCAGGAGGGGGGCAAACGCATGAAAACGGTCCTTTGCTACGGCGACTCGCTGACCTGGGGCTACGATGCGGCAAATCTGGATCGCCACCCGCTCAAGGACCGCTGGCCGGGTGTGCTGCAGGCGACATTGGGAGGCGATATCGAGGTCATCGCCGAAGGCTTGAACGGCCGCACAACAGCTTTCGACGACCATTTGGCCGCCGCCGACCGTAACGGCGCCAGAGTGCTGCCGACGGTGCTGATGACACATGCGCCGCTCGACCTGATCGTCATCATGCTCGGCTCCAACGACATGAAGCCGTGGATCCACGGCAATCCGGTCGCCGCCAAACAGGGCATGCAGCGCCTGATCGAGATCGTGCGTGGCCATGACTACCCGTTCGACTGGCCGGCGCCGCAGATCCTGCTCGTCGCGCCGCCCGCAGTCAGCCGTACCGACAATGCTGAGTTCAAGGAAATGTTCGCCGGCGGCGACGAAGCTTCGAAGCGGCTGGCGCCGCAATATTCCGCCCTTGCCGACGAGGCCGGCTGCGGCTTTTTCGATGCCGGCACGGTGGCCGAGACCACGCCGCTCGACGGCGTCCATCTTGATGCGGAAAATACGCGCAACATTGGCGAGGCGCTGGCACCGCTGGTGCGCGTCATGTTAGCGACATGATGGTCGACGCAAGTCTGATCATTGGCCTTTGGATGGCTATGGCAAGGCCGTCGAAGTCGGCTTCTTACAGGTTACGCATTTTTAGGGCTCTGGGTCTCAGACGCCGTTTTGATACTGATGCACGAGCCAGCTTTCGCGCCTTCAATACCGAGGTACGAGCCAATTTCGATACCGAAGCCTTCTTTCGGTGAAGCCTCGCTTCAATAAGGACCACATAATGGCTGAGAACTACGACGTCATCATCATCGGCTCCGGCCCCGGCGGCTATGTCACGGCGGTGCGTTCCGCCCAGCTCGGCTTCAAGACAGCGATCGTCGAGCGCGAGCATCTCGGCGGCATCTGCCTCAACTGGGGATGCATCCCGACCAAGGCGCTGCTGCGTTCGGCCGAGATCATGCACTATTCCGATCATCTGAAGGACTACGGCTTGAAGATCGACGGCAAGGTCAGCGTCGATACCGCTGCCGTGGTCGACCGCTCGCGAAAGGTCTCGCTGCGGCTCAACGGCGGCGTCGCCTTCCTGATGAAAAAGAATAAGGTCGACGTCATCTGGGGCGAAGCCAAGCTCTCCAAGGCGGCTTCCGGCGATAAACCGGGCGAGATCGTCGTGTCGAAATCGTCGAAGAAGCCGATGGAGCCGCAGCCGCCGGCGCCCAAGGGCGTCAAGGGTGAGGGCACTTATACCGCCAAGCACATAATCCTGGCGACCGGCGCCAGGCCGCGTGCGCTGCCCGGCATCGAGCCCGATGGCAAGCTGATCTGGACCTATTTCGAAGCGATGGTGCCGAAGGAGATGCCTAAATCGCTGCTGGTGATGGGTTCGGGCGCAATCGGCATCGAGTTCGCCTCATTCTACCGCACCATGGGCGCGGAGGTGACGGTGGTCGAGTTGTTGCCGGCGGTAATGCCGGTCGAGGACGCCGAGGTCTCGAAATTCGCGCAAAAGCAGTTCGAAAAGCAAGGCATGAAGATCATCCTCGAGGCCAAGGTCACCAAGGTCGAAAAGGGTGCGAACTCGGTCACCGCGCATGTCGAGATGAAGGACGGCAAGGTTGAGAAGATCACCGCCGACCGGATGATCTCGGCCGTCGGCGTGCAGGGCAATATCGAGAACCTCGGCCTCGAAACGCTCGGCGTGAAGACCGAACGCGGCTGCGTCGTCGTCGACGGCTACGGCAACACCAATGTGCCCGGCATCTATGCCATCGGCGACGTTGCCGGCCCCCCTATGCTCGCCCACAAGGCCGAACATGAAGGCGTGGTGTGCGTGGAGAAGATCGCCAATTTCCCCGGCGTGCATGCCACTGACAAGCTGAAGATTCCGGGCTGCACCTATTGCAACCCGCAGGTCGCCTCCGTCGGGTTGACCGAAGCGAAAGCGAAGGCCGAGGGCAAGGACATCCGCGTCGGCCGCTTTCAGTTCGCCGCCAATGGCAAAGCCATCGCGCTCGGTGAAGACCAGGGTTTCGTCAAGACCATCTTCGACAAGAAGACTGGGCAGTTGCTCGGCGCGCATATGGTCGGCGCCGAAGTGACCGAGCTGATCCAGGGCTTTGTCGTGGCGATGAACCTGGAGACCACCGAGGAAGAACTGATGCACACGATCTTCCCGCATCCGACGCTGTCGGAGATGATGAAAGAAAGCGTGCTCGACGCCTATGGCCGCGCGCTGAACGCGTGATAAATTGACCGCGTGAGACTCAAAAGGTGAGAGCCAAGGAACTCAACTGTAAGGTAATTCGTTTCCGGATGCATTTATCACCAGAGGAGAGGGCATATGGACGTGAATGGCGTGGGCTGGATCGCAGCCATCATCATCGGCGGGCTGGCAGGGTGGCTTGCCGAGATGTTCATGAAAAGCAACATGGGCCTCTTGATGAACATCGTTCTGGGCATCGTCGGCGCGATCGTGCTGAATGCCATCCTGCAGGCGCTCAACATCGGCGCCTTCGGCACCGGCTGGATCGCTTATCTGATCACCGGTTTCATCGGCGCCTGCCTGCTGATCTGGGTAGGGCGCATGGTGCGCCGTTAGTGCTGAACTTTTGCCATGCGAAAACGGCTGTGGCGGCATGCGCCGCCGCAGCCTTTTTCTTTGCAGCGAAAAAGTCCTAGATGACTTATGAAAGCGAACGCCGGAAGGCGATCGCGAATGAACTGGATTTCTGATGGTCACCGTCCTCGACACGATCGCCAATGCGCCGCGCCTGAGGCATCCTGAAAAGGCGCACAAGCCTGACCAGGATGTGCTGCGCAAGCCCGACTGGATCCGCGTCAAGGCACCGATGTCGAAAGGCTATGCCGAGACGCGCGAAATCGTGAAATCGCACAGACTGGTGACGGTGTGCGAAGAGGCCGGTTGCCCCAATATCGGTGAGTGCTGGGAAAAAAAGCACGCCACCTTCATGATCATGGGTGAGATTTGCACGCGCGCCTGTGCCTTCTGCAACGTCGCCACTGGCATTCCGACCGCGCTTGATCCCGATGAACCGGCGCGCATCGCCCATGCCGTCAAGCAAATGGGTCTGACCCATGTCGTCATCACCTCGGTCGACCGCGATGATCTCGCCGATGGCGGAGCTCAGCACTTTGCCGAGGTCATCCACGCCATCAGGGCGGCAACGCCTTCGACGACGATCGAAATCCTAACGCCGGACTTCCTGCGCAAGGAAGGCGCGCTGGAGATCGTGGTGGCGGCGAAGCCGGACGTGTTCAACCACAATCTGGAGACCGTGCCGTCGAACTATCTGACAGTCCGGCCGGGCGCCCGCTATTTTCATTCGATCAGGCTCCTGCAGCGGGTCAAGGAACTCGATCCGTCGATCTTCACCAAATCCGGCATCATGGTTGGCCTGGGCGAGGAGCGGAACGAAATCCTTCAGTTGATGGACGATCTGCGGTCGGCCAATGTCGACTTCATGACCATCGGCCAATATCTGCAGCCTTCGAAGAAACACCACCCTGTGATCCGTTTCGTCACGCCGGAGGAATTCAAGTCCTTCGAGACGATCGGCAAGACCAAGGGCTTCCTGCTGGTGGCATCGAGCCCGCTGACGCGTTCGTCGCATCACGCCGGCGACGATTTCGCCAAGCTGCGCGCGGCACGGGAAGCGTTTCTCAGGAAGCCCGCCTAACACACTGGTTTCATGCCACAATTCGAAGCCCATCGCCGCGTTGCGCATACGCCGGAACAGATGTTCGCTCTGGTCGCCGATGTCGAATCCTATCCGCAATTCCTGCCGCTTTGCGAGGCACTTACGGTTCGCTCCCGCAAGGAACGCAACGGCCGCACACTGCTCATCGCCGACATGAGCATCGGCTACAAGGCGATCCGCGAGACTTTCACCACGCAGGTGCTGCTAAAGCCTGACGAGAACGCCATCGACGTCAAATACATCGACGGTCCGTTCAAATATCTGAGCAATGTCTGGCGCTTCGAGCCGGCCGACGGCGGCTGCAACGTCTGCTTCTTCATCGACTACGAATTCAAGAGCCGTATTCTGGGTGCGGTAATGGGAGCGATGTTCGATCGGGCGTTCCGCATGTTCTCTGAGGCGTTCGAGAAGCGCGCCGACGTCATCTATGGGCCAGCGCCGGCAGCCTGATCCGCAGCGAGTGCACGCAAGCCCAGTTCAAGCGCATGCTTGACCGTAGCCCGGCGGATGAAATTGCGGCCTTTGTCGGCGAACAACTGACATTCGCTGACGACCGGCCGGCCAGTCAAGGCGATACCGAACCAGACCAGGCCGACGGGCTTTTCTGTCGAGCCGCCGCCTGGACCGGCAATGCCGGTAACGGCAAGGGTCAGTCCGGCGCGCGAACGGGTCAGGGCGCCCTGCGCCATCTCGACCGCAGTTTCCCGCGAGACCGCGCCGTGCGCCTCAAGCGTGGCGGCGGAAACGCCGAGCATCTCCGTCTTGGCCTCGTTGGAATAGGTGATGAAACCCCGGTCGACCACCGTGGAAGAGCCGGCGATGTCGGTCAGGGCGGCGATGATCATGCCGCCGGTGCAGCTCTCGGCCGTCGCCAGCATGATGCCGCGCTGTTGGCAGGCCTGAAGCAAGGCATCTGCGAGATCGTTGTTGCTCATTCCGGGACATCCCCTGGAAACACGACGCTGGCGGTCGCGATGGCCGCTATGCCTTCCTCGCGACCGACGAAGCCGAGCTTTTCGTTGGTCGTCGCCTTGATCGAGATACGGTCCCGGGAAATTGCCAGCATTGCCGAAAGGGTTTCGGTCATTGCTTCGCGATGCGGGCCGACCCGCGGCGCCTCGCAGATCAGCGTGATGTCGGCATTGGCGATGCGCCCGCCGCGCGCGCGCACCAGTTTTGCCGCATGTTCGACGAATATCCGCGAGGCCACGCCTTTCCACTGCGGATCCGACGGCGGGAAATGCGTGCCGATGTCACCGGCGCCGCAGGTGGCGAGCAGTGCGTCGGTCAAGGCGTGGAGGCCGACATCGGCGTCCGAATGGCCGGACAGTTTCTGGTCGTGCGGGATGACGACGCCGCACAGGACGACATGGTCACCGGGCTCGAAGGCATGGACGTCGTAGCCATTGCCGGTACGGATGTCAGGAAAACGCGGCCGTTCGCCGGAAAGCCGCTGATCCGCCATCGAGATATCCCTTGCCCAGGTGAGTTTGACATTGTCCGGCGAGCCCGGAACGATTTTTACCGGAATATGCGCCCATTCGGCAATCGCGGCGTCGTCGGTGAAGTCCGCCTTGCCCAGATGATGGGCCTTTTCATGGGCGGCCAGGATCGGCCAGAACGGAAAGCCCTGCGGCGTCTGGGCGGCATGAAGCCCGTTCCTGGAAACCGTCTCGCCGATCATGCCGGCGGCCGATTCACGTTTCAGCGTATCGGCGACGGGCAGGGCAGGCAGCGCTGCCTGGCGCTCGCCGATGGCGGCGACCGTGCGGTCTATCAATTCCGCGTCGACGAACGGGCGGACGGCGTCATGGACCAGGACCCGGCGCGGCGCAGGGCCTCTCAGCGCAAGCAATCCGAGCCGGACGGAGTCCTGCCTCGACGCGCCACCGGTCACCGTGATGACCCGATCGGCGTTGGCGCCGGCGGCGCTGCGAAAAAGCGCGCTGTCGTCGGCATGAATGGCGACGACGACAGGTCCGATTCTCGGATGCGCCAAAAACACGTCCAATGTGCGCGCGATGACGGCACGGCCACCGATCTTTTGGTATTGCTTCGGTCCGTCGGCTTGACCGGCGCGCGCGCCGCGGCCGGCAGCGACGATCACAACGGCAATCCTGTCGTCTGCAGCCAAAGCTTGCTTTTCGCTTGCATCTGTCATGCCGAGACGCTTAGCGCATGATCCCGAAAAGTGGAATCGCTTTTCGGAAGAGATCCTGCGCAGATGCAAAGTGCCGAGCGCCCTTTCCCAAGGACGCACGCCGCTTAAGGCGCGGGTATCGGCCGAAGGCCAGCATTTTCCCAAATGCGCCTTAATGTGACGTCATTTCGCGTTGCACATCGCTGTCATTGTGGCTAGAGAATGTGCAGTAATAAAAAATGCTTGGTTTTTGTGCATGCTTGACCTGACCAAATTGGCTTCGCCGCTGGACGTGGGTAGTGTGAGAATCCGAAATCGCGCTTTTCTCGCGCCTATGTCGGGCATAACCGATGAGCCGTTCCGGCAGCGTGCCTATGCGCATGGCGCCGGATTGGTGGTGTCGGAGATGGTGGCGAGCGGCGAACTTGCCAGGGGCAGAGCCGGTTGCGGCCTGCGCATCCGCCATTCCGGGCTGCCCGTGCACATGGTCCAGCTTGCCGGCCGTGAGGCGGCGCATATGGCAGAGGGCGCCCGTATAGCGGCGGGCGAGGGCGCCGACATCATCGACATCAACATGGGCTGCCCGGCCAAGAAGGTGACGGGCGGCTATGCCGGTTCGGCGCTGATGCGCGATCTCGATCACGCTTTGTCGTTGATCGAGGCGGTGGTCGGCGCCGTCGAGGTGCCGGTCACGGTAAAGATGCGGCTCGGCTGGGACGAAAGCGCGCTCAACGCGCCGCTGCTGGCGCGCCGCGCGGAGCAGGCGGGCGTCAAGATGGTGACGGTGCATGGCCGCACGCGTTGCCAGTTCTACCAGGGCAAGGCGGACTGGCGCGCCATCGCGCGCATAAAGCAGGCTGTGTCGATCCCGGTCGTCGCCAATGGCGATGTCGGCTCGCCGGCGGAGGCAGCAATGATCCTCGACCAGTCGGGCGCCGACGCGGTGATGATCGGCCGCGCGCATTATGGCGCGCCCTGGACAGCAGGCAGCATCGCGGCAGCCGCGGCAAAAGAGGCGGCGCCTGATGTGCCCGAAAGTCCGCAAGCGCTGGCCGACTACGTCGTTGCCCACTACGAGGACATGCTAACGCTCTACGGCATCGAAAGCGGCGTGCGCCAGGCGCGAAAGCATCTTGGCTGGTATCTCGACCGCCACGCCGTTGGCGTCGTCGATGAGCGGCGAAAGGCCATCCTCACCTCCTTCGAGCCCGTCCGCGTCGTTGCCGCGTTGCGCGAGGTGTTTTCACGCGCTGCCGAGGCGATGAACCTGCGGAGCGCAGCATGAATGCCACCGTTGCACAGAGCATGGATATGGCGGACGCCGCCCACATCGTACTCAACACCATCCGCCGCCCGGTGATTATGGTCGATGCTGAAGGGGTCATCACCTTCGCCAATGCCGATGCCGAAGATTTCTTCCGCTCGAGCGCGACCATGCTCGCCCGCAACACATTACCCAAGCTCATTCCCTTCGGCAGCCCACTGCTGACGCTTGTCGACCAGGTGCGCGAGCGCCGGGCACCCGTCAACGAATACCGGGTCGACGTATCGTCGCCGCGCCTCGGCATCGAGAAGGTCGTCGACCTCTATGTCGCGCCGGTGTCGGAATTCCCGGGCTCCGTCGTGGTGATGTTCCAGGAACGATCGATGGCCGACAAGATCGACCGGCAGATGACGCATCGCGGTGCGGCACGTTCGGTGACCGGCCTTGCTGCGATGCTTGCCCACGAGATCAAGAACCCGCTATCCGGCATCCGGGGTGCTGCCCAACTGCTCGAACTGTCCGCTTCCGACGAAGATCGCGCCCTGACCCGGCTGATCACTGACGAGACCGACCGCATCGTCTCGCTGGTCGATCGCATGGAGGTGTTTTCCGACGAGCGGCCCATCGACCGCTATCCGGTCAACATCCATGTCGTGCTCGACCATGTGAAGGCGATTGCCAAGAACGGTTTTGCCAAACGGATCAAGATATTGGAGGATTATGATCCGTCATTGCCTCCGGTTTTCGCCAACCGCGACCAGCTCATCCAGGTGTTCCTCAATCTGGTCAAGAATGCAGCCGAGGCCATTGGCGGCGATCCGCAAGGCGAGATCACTCTGTCGACCGCGTTCCGGCCGGGCATCCGTGTTTCCGTTCCGGGAACGCAGGGCCGCGTGTCGCTGCCGCTGGAATTTTGCGTGCGCGACAACGGTTCTGGCGTCTCCGAAGATATCCTGCCGATCCTGTTCGATCCCTTTATCACCACCAAGCCTAACGGGTCGGGGCTTGGTCTGGCGCTGGTCGCGAAAATCGTCGGCGAGCATGGCGGCATCATCGAATGCGATTCGACGCCGCGCGCAACCACCTTCCGCATCCTGATGCCAGCCTGGAAAGAAACGCCGTTCGGCACAGACGACGATGGCGAAGGAGACCGCAAATGACGGTTCGCGGCAATATTCTCGTCGCCGACGACGATGCGGCCATCCGCACCGTGCTCAATCAGGCGCTTTCGCGCGTCGGCCATGAGGTGCGCGTGACGTCCAACGCCTCGACGCTGTGGCGCTGGGTGGCGGCGGGCGAGGGCGATCTTGTCATCACCGACGTGGTCATGCCGGACGAAAACGCCTTCGACATGCTGCCGCGCATCAAGAAGGCACGGCCGGAACTGCCCGTCATCGTTATGAGCGCCCAGAACACGTTCATGACCGCGATTCGCGCCTCCGAAACCGGCGCCTACGAATATCTGCCGAAACCGTTCGACCTGACCGAGCTTCTCAACATCGTCAACCGGGCGCTTTCCGAGCCCCGACGGCCGAAGATCGATGCGCGGGCCGACGAGCCGCCGGAAACGATGCCGCTGGTTGGCCGCTCGGCCGCCATGCAGGATATCTACCGCATGCTGGCGCGCATGATGCAGACCGACCTGACGGTCATGATTTCAGGCGAATCGGGCACCGGCAAGGAACTGGTGGCGCGCGCGCTGCACGAATACGGCCGCCGCCGCGGCGGCCCCTTCGTCGCGATCAACATGGCGGCGATCCCACGCGACCTGATCGAATCGGAACTGTTCGGGCACGAGAAGGGCGCCTTCACCGGTGCGCAGAACCGCTCCACCGGCCGTTTCGAGCAGGCCGAAGGCGGCACGCTCTTCCTCGACGAGATCGGCGACATGCCAATGGAAGCGCAGACGCGCCTGCTGCGTGTCCTGCAGCAGGGCGAGTACACCACTGTCGGCGGCCGTACGCCGATCAAAACCGACGTCCGCATCGTCGCCGCCACCAACAAGGATCTGCGCACGCTGATCAATCAGGGGCTTTTCCGCGAGGATCTGTTCTATCGCCTGAATGTCGTGCCGCTAAGGCTACCGGCGCTGCGCGAGCGGTCCGAGGACGTTCCGGATCTCGTCCGGCACTTCTTCAAGCTCGGCGCCAGCGAAGGCCTGCAGACCAAGCGCATTTCCACAGGCGGCATCGAGCTGATGAAGCGCTATCCGTGGCCAGGCAACGTGCGCGAGCTGGAAAATCTTGTCCGCAGGCTGGCCGCGCTCTATTCGCAGGATGAGATTTCCGCCGAAATCATCGAGGCGGAACTGAAGACCGGCGAGAGGCCGGTCGTTCCCGGTGGCGGCAACCTTATTCCCGACGATCTGTCTATCAGCCAGGCGGTGGAACATTTTCTGCAGCGCTATTTTGCTTCGTTCGCCGGCGATTTGCCGCCCGCCGGCCTCTATCAGCGCATCCTCTCCGAGGTCGAATATCCGCTGGTGCTTGCGTCGATGACGGCAACCCGCGGCAACCAGATCAAGGCTGCGGAGCTCCTCGGACTCAACCGCAACACGCTGCGCAAGAAGATTCGCGAACTCGGCGTCAACGTCTACAAGTCGACCAGGCAGGCTTAAAACGACATCCGCTCGGACGTAGAAAGTTCGCTCTAGCACTTTAAGTGTCGCATCGTGCTTTGCGAAAATCGATTCCGATTTTTGGGCTGGTGCGACAGAGCGAAGCCTTTTCGGGGGATCGATCACCGAAACAGTTCCGTCCAGGTCACACTTGTTGCATAATCGCCACAATGCGTTGCATACATCCGACGCATTCACTGGCTCTAGACGGCGACATGGCTTCACAGGCACCGACACCGAGCAAAACGCTTTTCAGCGAACCTGGCACACGGGACGGGCGCCGGCTGCTTGCGCTGCCGGGCGTGGTGGCAATTGCCGGTGCGCTGGTTACGGCAGCGATCTCCTTCGCCATTCTCGTCGGCGCCACGCCGATCACGCCGGACGAGAGGACGACGCTGGCGCTTATCGCCCTCAATGCGGCGTTCATCTTGTTCCTGATCGCGCTGGTCGGCCGCGAAGTGCATCGCATTTTGATGGCGCGCCGGCGCGGCAAGGCGGCGTCGCGGCTGCATGTGCGGATCGTCGCCATGTTCGCGCTGGTCGCCGCGATTCCCGCCATCATGGTGGCGATCATCGCCTCGATCACGCTCGACATCGGCCTTGATCGCTGGTTCGAGATTCGCACCAAGACAATCGTCAATTCGTCGCTGTCGATCGCCGATGCCTACGTGCAGGAGAACGCCCGCAATCTCCAGGGAACGACCCTGTCGATGGCTTACGATCTCGACGCCTCCCGCACGCTCTACGGCCTCGATCGAACCGGCTTCCTCGATCTCATGAACAAGGAAGCCGTCGGCCGCTCGCTGGCCCATGCCGCCCTGGTCAGGCCCGACGGTTCATTCGTCATGAGCGCCAAGACCGACGCCGATTTTGCCATGCCGGAGCCGCCGGAAGGCGCCATGGCCAGTGCCGCCGACGGCAGGCCGGTGCTGATCGAGCCGAAGACGCGCAACATCATGGGCGCCATCGTCAAGCTGCGCGAGATCGAAGGGCTCTATCTCTACACTATCCGGCTCGTCGATCCCGAGGTGATCAAGGCGCGGCAGATTGTCAGATCCAATACCGACGAATATCGCGGTCTGGAAGACAATCGCCGCACCTCGCAGGTGGCCTTCGCACTTCCCTACCTGTCGCTGACGCTGATCATCATTCTGTCCGCCATCTGGACCGGCATTGCCGTGGCAGACCGCCTGGTGCGGCCAATCCGCCAACTCATCGGCGCGGCCGACGAGGTCGCGACCGGCAATCTCGACGTTGCGGTGCCGGTTCGGCCCTCCGACGGCGACGTCGCCTCGCTCGGCGACACCTTCAACAAGATGCTGCTGGAACTGAAATCGCAGCGTAACGAGATTCTGTCCGCCAAAGATTTGATCGACGAGCGGCGGCGCTTTTCGGAGGCCGTGCTTGCCGGTGTCACCGCCGGCGTCATTGGGGTCGATCCATATGGCATCGTCACCATCGTCAACCGGTCGGCCGAAACGATGCTGGCCATATCCGCCACCGCCGCACTCGGGCAAAACCTCTCCGCCGTGCTGCCCCATGTCGGCCGCGTCTTCGAGATCGGCCGCAAGTCCGGCAAGCCTGTCCACCGCGAGCAAGTGACTTTCTATCGCGCCGGTACCGAGCGCACGTTCAACGTGCAAATCACGGTCGAGGCCGGCGACGACGGTTCCGAGGAGAAATCCTATGTCGTGACGGTCGATGACATCACCGATCTGGTTCAGGCGCAGCGTTCCTCGGCCTGGGCGGATGTAGCGCGGCGCATCGCCCACGAGATCAAGAACCCGCTGACACCGATCCAGCTTTCCGCCGAGCGCATCAAGCGCCGCTACGGCAAGGTCATCACCGAAGACCGCGAGGTTTTCGATCAGTGCACCGACACGATCATCAGGCAAGTGGAGGACATCGGCCGCATGGTCGACGAGTTCTCCGCTTTCGCACGCATGCCCAAGCCCGAAATGAAGGCCCTCGATTTGCGCGAATCGTTGCGCGAAGCCTCATTCCTCGTCGAAGTGAGCCGCTCCGATATCACCTTCGAGCGAGTGTTCGGCAACGAGCCGCTCAAAGGCACTTTCGACAGCCGCCTGATGGCGCAGGCTTTTGGCAATGTTATCAAGAATGCGGCCGAGGCGATTGACGGACTTGATCAAAAGGACCGCTCGCACGGCATAATCCGGATTCAAGCCGGGCGCCAGAATGGTGCGATTCGCATCGATGTCATCGACAACGGCAAGGGCTTGCCGCGCGAGAATCGCCAGCGATTGCTCGAGCCTTACATGACGACACGCGAGAAAGGCACGGGGCTCGGCCTCGCTATCGTCAAGAAGATAGTGGAGGACCATGGCGGCCGGCTCGAACTACATGATGCGCCGGCGGTTTTCCACGACGGGCGAGGCGCGATGATCAGCATCATTCTGCCGCTCGCCGCCACCGTGCCATCGCGCGGCGAAGGCAAGACGGAAAACGAAAGAGAAACTGAAAAGGTCGGTAATGGCGTCTGACATTCTCATCGTCGATGACGAGGAAGACATCCGCGAACTTGTCGCCGGTATCCTAAGCGACGAAGGTCACGAAACCCGCACGGCATTCGATGCCGACAGCGCGCTGGCGGCGGTCGCCGACCGCGCGCCGAGGCTGATTTTCCTAGACATCTGGCTGCAAGGCTCACGTCTGGACGGACTGGCGCTGCTGGACGAGATCAAGACGATGCACCCAAGCCTGCCTGTGGTGATGATCTCGGGCCACGGCAACATCGAGACGGCGGTCTCGGCCATCCGCCGCGGCGCCTATGACTTCATCGAGAAACCGTTCAAGGCCGACAGGCTGATCCTCATCGCCGAACGTGCAATTGAAACCTCGAAACTGAGACGCGAGGTTTCTGATCTCAAGCTGCGCAGCGGCGAAACCTTCGACCTGATCGGCATGTCGTCGGCGATGAGCCAGTTGCGCCAGACCATCGAGCGTGTTGCGCCGACCAACAGCCGCGTCATGATCATCGGCCCGTCCGGGTCGGGCAAGGAACTCGCGGCACGCGCCATCCACACGCTGTCGGCGCGCAAGAGCGCACCATTTGTCACGCTGAGCGCTGCCAACATCACGCCCGAACGCATGGAGGTCGAGCTGTTCGGCACAGAATCAAACGGTGTCGAACGCAAGGTCGGCGCGCTCGAGGAAGCCCATCGCGGCATTCTCTACATCGACGAAGTGGCCGACATGCCGCGCGAAACGCAAAACAAGATTCTGCGCGTGCTGGTCGAACAGCAGTTCGAGCGGGTAGGAGGCACCAAACGGGTCAAGGTCGATGTCCGAATCATTTCGTCGACCTCGCAGAACCTGGAGGCGATGATCGCCGACGGTCGTTTCCGGGAGGATCTCTATCACCGTCTGGCGGTGGTTCCGGTCATGGTGCCGGGATTGGCCGAGCGGCGGGAGGACATCCCCTATCTTGTCGACAATTTCATGAAGCAGATCGCCCGCCAGGCCGGCATCCGGCCGCGGCGCATCGGCGACGACGCGCTGGCGGTGCTGCAGGCACACAACTGGCCAGGCAACGTCCGCCAGTTGCGCAACAACGTCGAGCGGTTGATGATCCTGGCGCGCGGCGACGATATCGATGCACCGATCACCGCCGATCTCTTGCCTGCCGAGATCGGCGATGTCATGCCGCGCACGCCAAACCAATCCGATCAGCACATCATGGCGCTGCCGTTGCGTGAAGCGCGCGAACAGTTCGAGAAGGACTATCTGATCGCCCAGATCAATCGTTTTGGCGGCAACATCTCGAAAACGGCCGAGTTCATCGGCATGGAGCGCTCGGCGCTTCACCGCAAGCTGAAGTCGCTGGGCGTCTGATAGCCAATCCATCCTGGCCTATGCAATTATCGGTTACGGCGGCGGCGGAATCGCATAAGAAAGCGCTGCAGCGCCGCGGGTTTTTTGGGGCGCTCAAAGGACGCTGTAGCATTTTGATTTTTGCGCATGACCCCGATAATCGATTTCGATTTTCGGGGTCATGCGCTGACTTCTCCAGGGGTGCCCCATGCCGCGCATTGCCTATGTGAACGGGCGCTATGTCGCTCACGCCGACGCTTTCGTGCATATCGAGGACCGTGGCTATCAGTTCGCCGATGGCGTCTACGAGGTCTGCGAGGTGGCGCGCGGCTTCATCGTCGATATGCCTCGCCATCTCGTGCGGCTGAACCGTTCGCTGACCGAATTGTCGATCGACTGGCCGGTCACGCGGGGCGTATTGCCGATCATCATGCGCGAGGTGGTCCGCCGCAACCATGTCACCGATGGCCTGGTCTATCTTCAGGTGACGCGTGGCGTCGCCAGCCGTGACTTTGTTTTTCCGGCGGGCACGAAGCCGTCGCTGGTGGTGACCGCCAGGAAAGCCGACCCCGCTGCTGCCGCGAAGAGAGCCGAAAGCGGAATCAAGGTTATCACCGTGCCGGAGAACCGTTGGGATCGGGTCGATATCAAGTCGGTCGGCCTGTTGCCAAATGTGCTCGCCAAGCAGAAGGCCAAGGAAGCCGGCGCCCAGGAAGCCTGGTTCGTCGATGCCGACGGCACCGTGAAGGAAGGTGGATCGTCGAACGCCTGGATCATCACCAGGGATGGCGTGCTGGTCACGCGTCCGGCCGAGCACGGCATCCTGCGAGGCATCACCCGTACCACGCTGTTCGAAGTGGCCGCCAAGCTCGGCCTGAAGATCGAGGAGCGCGGCTTTTCGGTCGCCGAAGCCAAAGCCGCGCGCGAGGTTTTCATCAGCTCCGCCACCACGATCGCCATGCCGATCGTGGCGATCGACGGTGCTCCCGTCGCCAACGGCCATCCGGGCTCGATAACACTTTCCTTGCGGCAAGCCTTTTTTGACGTTGCGGAAAAAAGTCCAGCCTGATAACCGCACAGGTGGAATGAACATCAATATATCTCGTTCTGCTTGTCGTTATTGACGGCAAGATGGTGTTTGCGCGCTTGACACGTGCCGGGTAATTTGGCGCATTGGCTTGCAAACCGAAGGGGATCGGCGAAAGACAAGAACAATGGCGGAACGATCGCAAAATCTTCAGGACCTGTTCCTGAATTCAGTTCGCAAAAGCAAAAACCCACTCACCATCTTTCTCATCAACGGCGTGAAGCTGACCGGGGTGGTCACTTCGTTCGACAATTTCTGTGTTCTGCTGCGTCGAGACGGCCATTCCCAGCTCGTCTACAAGCACGCCATTTCCACGATCATGCCGAGCCAGCCGGTTCAGATGTTCGATGGCGAGGAAAGCCAGGGCGCCTGATTGGCACGTAAGAAAGACGCGGACCGCAGCGTTCGCGAAAAACCAGCATATCAGCCGGGGACGGAAGCCGAAGGCCCGACCCGGGCCGTGGTCATCGTGCCTGTGCTTACCCGCCAGCCGCGCGGCGACGAAGACACCAATCGTCCGCGCCTGACGCGTTCTGCCGAGGCCCGCCACAACGAGGCGGTTGGCCTTGCCCAGGCCATTGACCTCGACCCGATCCATACCGCGGTGGTGACCGTCAATGACCCGCGGCCCGCAACCTTGCTCGGCAGCGGCAAGGTCGCGGAGTTCGCCGAGATCGTCAAAGAGGGCCGTGCCGAACTGGTCATTGTCGACCATCCGCTGACGCCGGTCCAGCAGCGCAATCTGGAAAAGGAATTGAACGCCAAGGTGCTGGACCGCACCGGACTGATCCTGGAAATTTTCGGCGAGCGCGCGCGGACCAAGGAAGGAACGCTGCAGGTCGATCTGGCTCACCTCAACTATCAGAAGGGCCGGCTTGTGCGAAGCTGGACCCACCTCGAGCGCCAGCGCGGCGGCGCCGGTTTCCTCGGTGGTCCTGGTGAAACGCAGATCGAGTCGGACCGCCGTGCCCTGCAGGACAAGATCAAGAAGCTGAAGCACGAGCTGGAAACGGTGCGGCGCACCCGTGACCTGCACCGCGCCAAGCGCAAGAAGGTGCCGTTCCCGGTGGTGGCGATCGTCGGCTATACCAACGCCGGCAAGTCGACGCTGTTCAACAGGCTGACCGGAGCAGGGGTACTGGCCGAGGACATGCTGTTTGCCACGGTGGACCCGACACTGCGTCGGGTGCGACTGCCGCACGGCACGCCGGTCATCCTTTCGGACACCGTCGGCTTCATTTCGGATCTGCCGACGCATCTGATCGCGGCCTTCCGGGCTACGCTGGAAGAGGTGGTCGAGGCCGATCTCGTCATCCATCTGCGCGATATTTCGGACCCCGACACGGCCGCTCAGGCCGAGGATGTCGAGCGCATCCTCGCCGATCTCGGCGTCGATGCCGGCGACAGCAAGCGCGTCATCGAAGTGTGGAACAAGATCGACCGGCTCGATGAAGGCAACCGGGCGCGATTGCTCGCCGACGGCATCGACGGCAACAAGGCGCCGCCGATTGCCATATCGGCCGCCACCGGCGAGGGCATCGATGTGCTGAAGGCGATCATCGAGACAAGAGTGTCTGGCGAACTGGAAACGCTGACCGTCACGCTCAAGCCTGAACAGCTCGGGCTCGTCGACTGGCTCTACCGCAATGGCGACGTCGTCTCGCGCACCGACAATGAAGATGGCGGCGTGACCGTCGCGCTCAAGGCGACGCAAACCGCGCATGAAGAGATAGAAAGCAGATTGCGCCGTAAAAACAACTGATAATCGCTGTTACTTCGCGCTCTTGGCTTGCTGCCAAAGCGCCTCCATCTCATCGAGCGTCGCCCGTTCCAGAGTGTTTTCGGACGCTTTCAGTGCTTGCTCGACATAGTGGAACCGCGACCGGAATTTTTCGTTGGTGCCGCTGAGGGCCGCTTCGGAATCGACCTTGAGATGACGCCCGAGATTGACGACGGCAAACAGCACGTCGCCGAACTCGTCCTTGATCGAAGCCGTATCGCCCTTGGCAAGGGCCTGGCGCAACTCGCCGATCTCTTCCTCGATCTTGTCGAGGATCGGCGTGGCCTCGCTCCAGTCGAAGCCGACGCGGGCCGCTTTTTCCTGCAGCTTGAGCGCCCGGGTCAAAGCGGGCAGGGCGACCGGAATGCTGTCCAGAAAACCGTTGCCATGATCCTCAGGATCGTGCCCGCGGGCGAGGCGGGCGTTTCGCTTATCCGCTTTTTCCTGGGTCTTGATCTTCTCCCACATGCCCTTGGCCATGCCGGCGCTGCGCGCCTTCTCGTCGCCGAAGACATGCGGATGGCGGCGGATCATTTTTGTGGTAATGGCCTGGACCACGTCGCCAAAGGCGAATTCACCGGCCTCCTCGGCCATCTGCGCATGGTAGACGACCTGCAGCAGCAGGTCGCCGAGCTCATCGCGCAGATCGTCCAGGTCGCCGCGCGCGATCGCATCCGCCACCTCGTAGGCTTCTTCGATCGTGTAGGGCGCGATGGTCGAGAAATCCTGCTCGATATCCCACGGGCAGCCGGTTTCCGGCGCCCGCAGCGCCGCCATGATTTCGATCAGCCGGGAAATATCTTTCGAGGGTTTCATCGGTCGAATGCTATCGTGCACCGATCACTCGGCAAATACTGTCAGCCGGCAAGGCCGCATTGTCCACAGTTGCGCAGGCCATGATCCCGAAAAGTGGAAACGATCATGGTCAAGCAAAGTGTTCAGTCGAGTACGGAGACGATCGCCTTGGCGAGCGCGTCCATTCCGTCCTCCGGCAGGCCGGCGACGTTGATGCGGCTGTCACCGACCATATAGACACCGTGCTCGGCACGCAGCCGCTCGACCTGCGTTTCCGACAGGCCAAGCCGGGAAAACATGCCGCGATGGCTGGCGACGAAATCGAAGCGATCGGAATTGGACTGCCGCCGCAGCGCTTCGGCGAACTGCACCCGAAGCCGCAGCATGCGCAGGCGCATCTCCTCAAGCTCAGCTTCCCAGTCGGCGCGCAGCGTGGCGTCTTCAAGCACGATGCGCACCGCGGCCGCGCCGTGGTCCGGCGGCATCGAGTACATGGCGCGGGCAGCCGACAGCATCTGGCTCATTGCCACATCCGCCTGCGCGCTGTCTTTGGCCAGGATCATCGCCGCACCGACACGGTCACGATACACGGCAAAGTTCTTCGAGCAGCTCGAGGCAACGACCATTTCCGGGACTTTCGCCGCCAGCAGGCGCAAGCCGATGGCGTCCGCGCCGAGGCCTTCGCCAAAACCCTGATAGGCAATGTCGACAAAAGGCAGCAGGCCGCGCTCGATGACCAGGTCGGCTATTTCGGCCCACTGCTCGGTGTCCAGATTGGCGCCTGTCGGATTGTGGCAGCAACCATGCAGCAGCACCACGTCGCCGCTCTTGGCGGACGCCAGCGCGCTCATCATGTCCGCGAAGCGAACAGCACCTGATGCAGCGTCGAAGTAGGGATATTCGCGTATCTGCAGGCCGGCGGCGCGCATCACCGGCATGTGGTTCGGCCATGTCGGGTCCGACAGCCAGATCGTCGCGTCGGATCGCGTCCTCTTGAGCAGTTCGGCCACCAGCCGCAGCGCGCCAGAGCCGCCCGGTGCCTGCGCCGCGCGGATGCGTGAAAACTCGGCCGCAGGGCCAAAGACCAGCCCCGTCATCGCTGTGTTGAAGCCGGTATCGCCGGCAAGGCCGAGATAGGTTTTGGTGTCTTGGCTCTGCAGCATCCGTTTTTCGGCTTCGCGCACGGCGCGCATCACCGGCGTCTTGCCATCGCGATCCTTGTAGACGCCGACGCCGAGGTCGACCTTGCCGGGGCGGGGATCGGTGCGATAGAGGCCGATCAAGGCAAGGATCTTGTCGGCTGGGGCAGACTGGAGGTCTTCAAACATCGGCACGGTTCCGTTGGCGGCGGAGTGATACGCAAATCGGCCGTGCTGCGCCAGCGCTTTCATTTGCACCAGGCTGAAAACCGCCAAACCGGGAGACGAGTCTCAATCGGCACGGCTCGTCGCACTCGTCATTTCCACGACACGAATGGGGAGGGCGCAGCAGGCAAATGCGACCTTCAGCATGTCAGTTGGTCGACGCCGTTCTATGACGCCAGCTTGAGGGCGGCAGACGGCAGGCGGCGACAGGTTGCTGCTTCTTGCCGCCCCAACCGATCCGCGGCAACCATTCGAGGTAATAAGCGAAGCCGAACTGCAGCGCGATGCCTGTCGAGATCAGGATTGCGTCATAGAGGAGCCCGCCTGGGCTGACCTTCATGACCTGCGCGATCATGGCGAGGATCGTTCCGGCGACGAAGACCGGCAGCGAGTGCTTGCCGAGAACCGCGAGCGGGTGCCCGGGCCTCGTTTTCGCCAGGTTGGAAAGCGCCGGGATTGCCACGATCAGATAGGCGATCGCCAGAATGTGCATGAGGCGCGACAGCGACAGGAACGTCTTGTCGAAGCCGGTCAGCACGGTAGGCAGGCCGGAGGCCGTCTCGATGCCCCACAGCGGCAGCCGCACCCAAATCAGCGCGCCGACGAGATACCCGACGGCCGCGCTCGCCATCATCCAGTTGAAGCGGATTTCGCCCCCGCGCTTGATATGCAGCATGCCGGCGATCCCGATGACGAAAAGAAACTGCCAGGAGAGCGGGTTCAGGAACCAGAAGCCGTCGCCGGGAAAATTCGAAGGCGCGATCTGGAAAATGCCGACGATGAGCCAGAGGAGAGCGGACGCAGCAAGCATCAGGCGCAGGCTGAAAGTGCCGATCCAGAGGAAAAGCGGCATCATCAGAAGTACGACGGCATACATGGAAAGAATGTTGTTATAGCCGATCTGATGCCCGAGCGCCGCGATGCCGAGCAGCGCTTCCGGCGTGTCTTCGATGATCATCTGGATGTTGATCAGCTTCAAAAGATCGGGCCGCGAGAAATGCAATGCAGCCGCCGAGAAGATCGCCAGCGTCGCGACAGTGGTCATGACGTGGGTGACATAGAGGACACCGGCACGCCGCCAAGCCTTCAGGGTGATGAGCAACCGATTCCCCGGCTGGAACTTCAATCCGTAGGCGAGCCCAACGGCAATCCCCGAGATCAGCACGAAGGCTTCGGCCGAATCGGAAAAGCCGAAATTCTTGTGCGTGAAATACTCGAAGATCGTCCCCGGCACGTGGTTGACGAAGATCGTCAGCAACGCTAGCGCGCGGAAGACATCGATGCGGGTATCCCGCTGGGCTGACACATCGCTTGTCATGTCGGGTCGATTCGTTGAACGAGGAGGGCCCAAAGGGCCGTCGGCGAACGGAAGATTCGGCGGTGAATGTTTCCTGCCTATAACTCGCAAGTGCCCCGAAAAAGATGACACCTTCGCGATTTTCCGCGTCACTAATTAATTCAGGGATAAACATCGAAATCCCCGGTGCGCTAAAGCCGCGCGGCGAATTATAGCGACTGAGGGATCGTTCGCGGACCAGGAAGCGGTGGGCGCGCTGTCGGCGTTGCACCGGTTGTCCTTGACCTTCTCGGATCGCAAAAAAATCAAGGAGTGGGATTAAAACCTGCCATGCTCCGTAAACAGGACATGAGAGGGTCGATGCCACGCTTCGATATCATAGGACAGCTTGGGTCCCTGCGGCGCTACGCGCGTTCGCTGACGCGCGACAGCGCAGAAGCAGAGGATCTGGTGCACGACGCGCTGGTGCGTGCCTATGAGCGGCGCGGCACATTCCGCTCCGGCGGAAACCTGCGCGCATGGCTGCTGTCGATCGTCCACAATGCTTTCATTGACGGTTTGCGGTCCCGCAAGTCTGAAGCGGTGCGCGTCGAGCAGGCCGGATATCTTGTCGACGCCATCCTGCAGGCTCCCCAGGAGCATTCCGTCCGCCTGGCACAGGTGCGCGAAGCTTTTTTCAAATTGCCGGATGAGCAGCGTTCGGCGCTGCATCTCGTCGCCATAGAGGGACTTACCTACAGCCAGGCGGCCGAGGCCAGCGGCGTGCCACTGGGAACGCTGATGTCGCGCATCGGCAGGGCGCGCGCAGCGCTCCGCGAGATGGAGGACAAATTGCCGGCACCTGGGAAAAGCCACCTCAAGATCGTGGGAGGCCCGTGATGTCTGTGATGAGCGAACCGCGCGACCCGGTGACCGATGCCGACCTCGACGCCTATGTCGACGACCAGCTGGACGTTGCCCGCCGCATCGAAGTCGAGGCGTTTCTTTCCGCCCGTCCGGAGGCGGCCGCTCGCGTGATGTCCGACCTCAGGACGCGCGACGAACTGCGCGTGGCGCTTGCCGGATCCAAGGGCATGGCGCGGCCGGCAACGGCCGATGCGGCACGGCGGCTGGAACGGGGACTGGCTCGAGGGCGCGCCTTACGCACGTTGCAGCGGGCTGCGGCAGTCGCAGTCCTGGTGGCTGCGGGCTGGCTGGCGAACGGAATCGTCGGGCCGATATCGGTGACGAAAGTCGTCGCCTCGACCCAGCCGCCTGTCTATCTGGAGGAGGCGATCCGTGCGCACAGGACGACGATCATGCGCGAGGCCATGTCATCCCAGCCCGAAGCGCCGAATTACGATGCGGACGAAATCCGCGCCGCCACGGCGATCGTCATGCCGTCGCTGCCCAAGGGCTGGAAGGTCCGCGACGTGCAGATCTATCCATCGCAGTTCGGCCCGAGCGTCGAGATGGCTGTCGAAACAAGGGATCTGGGACTGGTCTCGCTGTTCGCGATCAGGCCCGGAACGTTCGACGTGGTCCAGCCGACCGTCGCCCCGTCGGGCGAAATTTCCTCGGCCTATTTCCAGATCGGCGAAGTTGCTTACGCAGTCGTCGCCCGAAGCGGCGTCCGCGATCTCGATCGCACCGCAGAAACGCTCGCCAACACGCTTTACTGACCTTCACAAAGGAGAGCCCGCATGAACACCCCCAATCTAGGATACCGCACCGGCGTCGGAGCCCAAACCGGCGCCGTCTATGACGAAAGCCTCCGCCAGCACATGCTGCGCGTCTACAACTACATGGGAGTTGGCCTCGTCGTTACCGGCGTGATCGCCTTCGTGGTGGCTTCCACGCCAGCCCTCTACGTGCCGATCTTTTCCAGCCCGTTGAAGTGGGTGGTGATGCTGGCACCGCTCGCCTTCGTGCTGCTGTTCTCGTTCCGGATACAGACGATGTCCGCGGCCGGCGCTCAGGCGATGTTCTGGGCATTCTGTGCGGTCATGGGCCTGTCGCTGGCGTCCGTGTTCCTGGTCTTCACCGGGACCAGCATCGCGCGCACCTTCTTCATCGCCGCCACCATGTTCGGCGCGACCAGCCTCTACGGCTACACGACCAAACGCGACCTGACCCAGTTCTCGTCCTTCCTGATCATGGGCCTGATCGGCGTGGTGATTGCCAGCATCGTCAACATCTTCCTCGGCTCGACTGCGCTCCAGTTCGCCATCTCGGTGATCGGCATCGCCGTCTTTATCGGTCTCACCGCCTGGGATACGCAGACGATCAAGGAGCAGTTCGCCGAAAACTTCGGTGCGGAATCGCAGCAGAAGCTCGCCGTCTTCGGTGCATTCTCGCTCTATCTGAACTTCATCAACATCTTCCAGCTGCTGCTGAACTTCACTGGCGAGCGCGAATAGGCCCATCAAATCAACCTGCATGTCGCGGCAGCGGTTTGGAGCCGCGACGTGGGTTGCGCAGCCGGTCGGGGCGATGCTTCAAACCTGCCGGTCGATGGTGCCGATCACATTGACGAGAAGGCGCGCGGCGGTCAGGGCCGACAGGCCGTCAATGTCGGCCGGAGGATAGAGCTCGACAAGGTCGAATCCTGCGATCCTGGCCCGCCTGCCGAGGCCCGCGATCAGGTCGATCACCTGCGTGTAGGTGAGGCCGCCGGGCGTACGCGCCGCCACGCCCGGCATGATGCCGGGATCGAGGCCGTCGCAGTCGAGGGTGACGACGATCCGCGCTCCTTCCGGAATATGCCGGAGAGCAGCGTCGACGCCCTGGGCGTGAACCTCGCGGGCGGTCACGAAGCGGCTGCCATAGCGCCGCGCCGCTTCGATTTCGCTGAGGCGTGCGCTGCCGACGCCACGGATGCCGACCTGCACGATACCGGCGACATGCGGCATCTCGCTCGCCCGGCGCATCGGGTTGGAATAGCCGTAGCGCTCGCCATGCAACTCGTCGCGCCAGTCGATATGGGCGTCGATCTGCAGGATCCAGACCGGCCCGTGATCGGCAAAGCCGGCGAGGAAAGGAATGGGCACGGAATCGTCGCCGCCGAGCAGGATCGGTACGGCCGGCAATGCCAGGATCTCGCGCGTCTTCGCCTCGATCCGGGCTCGGTTGCCGGGATTGTCATGCATGGTGGTCGGGATGTCGCCGTCGTCGATGCAGCAGACCGGCTTGCCGTCGAACAGGGGACCGCCGAGATCGAAATCCCAGTGCTCGACGAGCTCGGCATCGACCTGGCTCGCAGCGCGGATGGCATCGGCTGCCAAGGCATAGCCGCTGCTGTCCTTGCCGGGATAGGTGCTGCCGTGACCGGCTCCGAAGATCACCGCACGGGGCATGCGACCATCGGCGAGGCGATCGGGAAAGCCAAGAAAGGGAGGCGAGGCGGTCATTTCTTGATGATCTTAATGATGGTTAGCTGAGATTTTGGTGTTGAGGGTGCAGGATCGGGTCGTTTGCGGTAGCGGCGAAATCCTACGCTAAGCCAATCGACGCAAAAATCAGAGAGTCTTTCGTCGGTTCACGCTGAGATTCCACCCATGCCAAAGTCGCATAAGATAGGTTATGGAACTGCGATGTGGGTTTGATTGCGCTGCTTTCGGCCCAACCGCAGTTCCTTGTTCCTTGAAACCAAGCGGAGCTGCGGTTGACCTGTGTGCGTCTCGTTGGACGCACACAGGTCCTCCTTACGCCGCTTGCGGCACGCAGGCCTCGCAGATCGCCGCGATGTGCCGGTGGTCAGTGCCGCAGCAGCCGCCTAGGATGCATATAGTAGGCCGGCGCACCGTCCGTGGCATCGTCGACCCTGTCTATCGCCTCGCCGAGCGCCATCCCGGTCACCAACTTCCCGTCGGTCTCCACGGTGAACGAGATCATGCACGGCATGGCATGCGCCTTGGCCGCCCGCGCCACGCCGATTGCCTCTTTGAAATTGGTGAGCGTATAGGCCGCCACCATGTCGGCCTCGGTCCGCGCGAAACTCTCGATCTGCGTCGCGTGATAGGCTTCCGCCTCGTTGGCGTCCATCTTGCCGGCTTTGTAGCCGTCGCCGCGCGGTCCGATCGCGCCGCTGATGACGCAGGGCGTTTCCGCGGTCTCGAACTCCTTGCGCAGGTCGAGAAGAAACTCGATCGAGGCCTCGTTGACGGCGCGTAGCGCTTCCGGCCCGTAGCCGAGCAAGGTTCCCCAATCCGGGTTGGCCCGCCACGTCGGCGTGTCGAGGATGAAGCCGGTCCCGCTGCTGCGCGCAATGGTCAGATAACGGACGTAATATTCCCTCAGTTTCTGCCGGCCTTCAGGGGTTGCCATCAGCGTGAATGAAGCAAAATGCGGAAGGTCGAGGCCTTCGTGAAAGATGAGGGTCGTTTCCATGCCGCCATCACTCAGGAATGTTCTATTGGCGAGTTGTGGCAGATTCTGGCGGTACTTGGCCATGTTTGTCTCCAGTGGTAAGATGACACCGTGTCGCCCTGGTGGCGGTCGGTTCGGAATAGCCAAGTTTTAGCAGCACGTGCCGGCGGTGCGGTAGAAGGCTTGTGGTCCGGTACTCCATCGAAGCGGAAACCGCAGTAATTACAGACGGATAGCCGCGCTGGGCCGGTCGTATTGCTATCGGTGCCGATGTTGGCGGGTGTGAAAACCATACCGCCGGTACAGTAAATTTGAGGGCATTCGGTCATGCGCAAGGGTGCGGAAACGCGCGAACGCATTCTGGAGATCGCCGAGGCGTCGGTGCTCGCCAAGGGGTTCGGCGCGACGTCCATCGAAGAGGTGATCGCCGAAGCCGGCATCACCAAGAGCGGCTTCTTCTATCATTTCAAGGACAAGAACGAACTCGCCCGCGCCTTGATGCTGCGCTACGTCGAGGAGAACGACCGCATCTTCGATGATGTATTTCACCGCGGCCGGCAGTTGTCCGATGATCCGTTGCAATCGTTCCTGATCACGCTCAAGCTGCTTGCCGAGCTGATGGGTGACCTGCCGAACGGCCACCCCGGCTGCCTGATCGCGACGTTCACCTATCAGGAACGCCTTTTCGATCGCAACGTTCGCGACATCGCCGCCGACGCCGTACGTTCCTGGAACGGGCGGTTTCGCGATGCGCTGAACGAGATCGGGACCGTTTATCCTGCCCGCAAAGGCATGGATCTCGACGACGTGGCCATCATGTTCTCCTGTGTGATCGATGGCGGCATCATCATGTCGCGGGGGCTCGGCGATCCCCGTGTCCTCGGACGCCAGATCCTCGCCTTCCGCAGCGTAGTAAAGATGCTGTTCGCGCTGGCTACGCCCGACATCATGCTGCCGCCCACCCCCACCGCCATCGCCGCCGAATAGGGTCCGGCACGTTCGATTCAGGCTGCCAGCGTCGCTACGACAGCCTGCGCTGCCTTGATCATTGCGTGTGGCTCGGCTGCGAACACTGCGTCGTGCGCGCCGGCCGCTGCCCATATGCGGTCGAAACCGAGCAGCGTTTCGTCGGCGAACGCCGGGATCGCAATCAGATGGCCGATCGGCGCCACGCCGCCGATGGCAAATCCGGTCTCGTCGCGGATCTGCCGCGGGTCGGCGCGCTTCAGCGGCTCGCCGGTCAGTGCGGCAGCCTTGGCTAGATCCAGCTGATTGGAGCCGGAAACCAGGAAGAGAAACAGCTTTCCGCTGGTTTCCCCCTGGAACACCAAAGATTTGACGATCTGGGCCGCTGTGGAGCCGCATTGCGCGGCGGCTTCCTCGGCGGTGCGGGTGGAGGCACCCATGCGCCTAATTTCGATGTCGAGGCCGGCATCGGCCGCTGCCTTGGTCACACGATCAATGCTGCCAGTCATGAAGAACAGAACCTATCGTGCTGGTTCAAAAGGGATTTCTATTATCATACCATCATAAGCCGGCTCGACATCGGCCGGCGTCTCGGCCATCACCGCGGCATAGTCGAGCGGCACATGCATGTGCGTCAGAACGGCCTTTCCCGGCGCCAGTTTTTCAATCCAGCCGAGTGCCTGGCCAAGCGACAGATGGCTCGGATGCGTCCTGTATTGCAGCGCGTCGATGACCAGCACGTCCAAATCCCGCAGCCGTTCGGCGGTAGCGTCCGGGAAATCACTAATATCGGGGCAATAGGCGAGCCCGCCTATGCGAAAACCAAGCGATATGATGTCGCCGTGGATCTGCGGCAGCGGCACGAGGGTGAGGGCACCCCCCTCGCCTTCAATTACGACCGGTCTGACGTGGTCGATGATATGCGGCTCGACGATGGGCGGATAGGAACTGCCCAGCGGTGTTTCGAAACAGTAGCCGAAAGCTTCCCTTAACCGCAGCATGGTGGGTTGGTCGGCGTGGATATCGATGAGATGACGCTGCTCAAGCACAAAGCCACGCAAATCGTCGATGCCGTGGATATGGTCGGCATGGGGGTGCGTATAGACGACAGCATCGATGCGCCTGACCGATGCCAGCAGCATCTGCTCGCGGAAATCTGGCCCGGTGTCGATGACGACGGTGGTCCTGTCGCCGTTTGCCGCGATCCGCTCGACGAGCGCTGCGGTGCGCATGCGCCGGTTCCTCGGATTAGCCGGATCGCAAGTGCCCCAGTCGCCAGTGATGCGCGGCGTGCCCGGCGATGAGCCGCAGCCGAGAATGGTGAGGCGCAGCCGGCCGCTCATGCGTCAGGAGCTCAGCGGGTTTGGGCGCGGCATCTTCTCGAACAGCCGGAAGAAATTGTCCGTGGTGACGGCAGCGATTTCGGCCTCGCTGACACCGATCGTTTCGGCCAGCACCTTGGCTGTATGCGCCACATACGCAGGCTCGTTGCGCTTGCCGCGAAACGGTATCGGCGCGAGGTATGGCGCGTCGGTTTCGACCAGCAGGCGGTCGCGTGGCACATCGGCGGCGATGGCGCGCAGCTCGGCCGAATTCTTGAAGGTCAGGATGCCGGAAAAGGAAACGTAGCCGCCGAGCGCCACGCCGACTTCGGCCAGTCTACGCCCGGACGAAAAACAGTGCAGGATGAAGGGGAAGGCGCCCTTCCCTGTTTCGTCCTCGAGGATATCAGCCATGTCGCTGTCGGCATCGCGCGCGTGGATGACCAGCGGCAGGCCCGTTTGACGCGCGGCGGCGATATGGATGCGAAAGCCCTGCGCCTGCGCATCGCGCGGCGCATGATCGTAGAAATAGTCGAGCCCGGCCTCGCCGATCGCCACCACTTTGCGATGAGCGGACAGCCGGACAAGCTCCTCGACAGTCACGTCCAGCTCCTCGGCGGCATTGTGCGGATGGGTGCCGACCGAGCAATAGACTTCGTTGAAAGATTCAGCGATCTCAAGTACTTGTTGAAACCGCTTCACACGCGTCGAGATCGTCACCATGCGACCGATTCCAGCGGCTAAAGCGCGGGCGACGATGGCCGCCCGCTCCTCTGCGAAATCCGGAAAGTCGAGATGGCAATGACTGTCGACCAACATCAGATGTTCGCATCCGTTTGCTCGACATAGCGTGGAAACACCGGTTCCGGTGCTGGCAGAGCCGTGCCTGAAACCAGCGCATGAGCCTCGGCCACATGCGCGAAGTCGCGGCTGTCAGCCGGCACCGCCAGCATGTCGAGCAGCTTTGCCGCCGAGGTCGGGACGACGGGCTGGCAAAGGATCGCGATGCGCCGGATCACCTCCGCCGTCGTCCACAGCACGGTTTCCATGCGCACGGGATCGGTCTTCTTCAGCGCCCATGGCTCCTGCCCGGCGAAATAGCGGTTGGCTTCAGCCACCACGCCAAAGATCGCCGCCAGCGCCAGATGAATGCCCTGTTCGGCCATCGCCTTGCGTGCCGTGACAAGGGCCGCACTTGCCTGATCGAGGATCGCCTTGTCGGCATCGCTCAGTTCGCCGCGCTTTGGCACCACGCCGCCGCAGTTCTTGGCGATCATCGACAGCGAGCGCTGCGCCAGATTGCCAAGATCATTGGCGAGGTCGGCATTGGTGCGGTTGACGATGGCGTCGTGGCTGTAGCTACCGTCCTGGCCGAAGGGCACTTCGCGCATGAAGAAATAGCGCACCTGGTCGAGGCCGTAATGCTCGATCATCGCGAACGGATCGACGACATTGCCGACCGACTTCGACATTTTCTCGCCGCGGTTGAACAGAAAGCCATGCGCGAACACGCGCTTCGGCAGTTCGATCCCTGCCGACAGCAGGAAGGCCGGCCAGTAGACGGCGTGGAAGCGGACGATGTCCTTGCCGATGACGTGGACGTTCGCCGGCCAGAAGGACCATCTGTCATCGGCCGTATCCGGATAACCGGCAGCCGTGATGTAGTTGGTCAGTGCATCGACCCAGACATACATCACATGCTTGTCGTCGCCCGGCACCGGCACGCCCCATTTGAACGTGGTCCGCGAGATCGACAGATCCTTCAGTCCGGATTTGACGAAGCTGACGATTTCGTTGCGCCGCTCCGCCGGTCCGACAAATTCGGGGCTGTTCTCGTAGAGCGCGAGCAGCCTGTCCTGATAGGCGGAAAGGCAGAAGAAATAGCTCTCTTCCTCGGTCCATTCGACGGGCGAGCCGAGCGGTTCGCGACGTATGCCGTCGTCGCCGACCTTGGTTTCGGCCTCGTCAAAATAGGCTTCCTGTCGCACCGAATACCAGCCGCTATAGCGGTCGAGGTAAATGTCGCCATTTTCCGCCATGCGGGTCCAGATCGCCTGGCAGGCCTTGTAGTGGCGCTCCTCGGTGGTGCGGATGAAAACGTCGTTCGAACAGCCGGTCGCTTCAAGCATCGAGCGGAAGATCGCCGAGTTGCGATCGGCAAGCGCTTTCGGCGTCAGGCCTTCGGCGTCCGCCGTCTGCTGCATCTTCAAACCGTGCTCGTCGGTTCCCGAGACGAAGAAGACGTCCTTGCCGTCGAGCCGCTGGAAGCGGGCCAGCGTGTCGCTGGCGATGACATTGTAGGCATGACCGATATGCGGCTTGCCGTTCGGATAGAAAATCGGCGTCGTGAGGTAGTATTTTTCGCGTGCCATGGATGAGCCGTCATGAATGTCTGAATGAAAGATGTCGGTGAGATATCGCATCGAAACGGCGATTGCCATCCCGATGGGCCGTCACATTCGCATTGCAGAATTCAGGCGGTCGATCATGGTCAAGGCGTGCTGCTTCTTGTCGAGATTGTAGGTGTCGGTCTCAGATATAGCGTTCAAAGCCTCGTGCCAAGTATCCGACAGCGTTTTGGCCCGCGCCAGATCGCCCGCCAGCGCCGCCTGGCTCGCCCCGGTCGAGAGCAGATCGAGCGCACGGCGATTGAAGATATCGAACTGGATCGCCTGGTCGCGCCCGGCGACGGCCTCCGCAAGCCGATAGGCGCCGGCAACATCGCTCTTTCTTGCCGTCGCCAGAGCGTCGAGCGTCTCGGCGATTTCCAACCCGCCATACTGCGTCAGCAGGATTGCGGTGCGGGCGCTGCCCCCTGCCCGCTTCGCCAGTGCCGCGCGCGCCGCGGGATCGTCCGGTGGCGGTGGTTCGAAATTCTCCAGAACCGTCATCAGGCTCTCGGCATCGAGCGGCGTCAGCCGCACCATCTGGCAGCGCGAGCGGATCGTCGGCAAAAGGCTGCCCGGCGCATGGACGATGAGGATGAACAGTGTGCGTGCCGGTGGTTCTTCAAGATTCTTCAACAAAGCGTTGGCAGCATTGGTATTCATGTCGTCGGCCGGATCGACGATCACCACCCGGTAGCTGCCGTCATGCGAGGTCAGCGACAGGAAGCGGCTGACCTTGCGGATCTCGTCGACGGTGACGACCGTCTTAAAGCTCTTCGTCTTGTCGTTCGGCGGGCGGGTCAGATGCAGCACCGAAGGGTGCGCGCCGGTTGCGATCTGGCGAAACAGCGATGACGCCGGATCAGGAACGGCGAGAACGTCCGGCGCCTGTGCGAATTCGGGATGCTTCAGCAGATGATGCGCCAGATGAAAGGCGAGCGTCGCCTTGCCGATGCCAACCGGCCCGACAAAGATCAGTGCATGCGGCAGCTTCCCGGAGCGATAGGCGGCGGCCAGCATATTCGCCGCTTGGCCATGCCCGACCAGACGCAGGGTCTCGGACGGCTCCGGTACGCCGTCGAGCGTGTCGTGCTGTTCTGGCGCGATCCGTTCGAAAATCATCCTGGCGACGCCTGCTTCCTGTGCGCCGGCGTCATCGTCTCCAGCGCCGCGAACACGGCAGCGGTGACGACATTCTCCACGGTGTCGGGGTCGGCGGACGCGTCGACGACGATGCAGCGCTCGGGTTCTGCCGCGGCGATTGCCAGAAAGGCTTCGCGGCGGCGCTGGTGGATATCAAGCGTTTCCTTTTCGAAGCGGTCGGCGCCGGCATCGGTGCCCCGCCGTGCCGTAGCGCGCCGCAGCCCTTCGGCCGGGTCGATATCGAAGATCAGCGTCATATCGGGGACCATGCCGTTGATGGCGACCTTCTCCAGCGCGCCCATGAACGCCGGGTCGAGGCCGCCAGTGACGCCCTGGTAAACGCGCGAGGAGTCCATGAAGCGATCACAAAGCACGATCGAGCCGCGTTCGACCGCCGGCCGGATGACCTGCTCGACATGGTCGGAACGCGCGGCGGCGAAAAGCAGCGCCTCCATCCGGGGGCCGAATGGCTCGGCAGCGCCTGAAAGTAGGACATGCCTCACCGCCTCCGCGCCCGGCGAGCCGCCCGGCTCACGCGTGACAAGGACATCGTATTTCTTAGCACGCATCTTCCTGGCCAGCCGTTCGATCTGCGTCGACTTGCCTGCCCCTTCTCCGCCTTCGAAGGTGATGAAGAACCCGTACGCCAAAGCCTTTATCCATGCTGGGGGACCGTAATAGTCCTGACTTGAGAAAAGGTCCACGCCGTGGTGCTAACGCAGCCAACCAACCGCCAGTTCCTTGGCGGCATCGAGCGCGCGTTGCGGCAGCGAGCCGACGCCAACCGACTCGGCGGCGAAAAGCGGCGTCTCCTGGCTCAGCGTATCACCGATCCAGACCCGCAATGCACCCACTGGTTGCCCCTCCTCCACCGGTGCTGCAACCGGCCCGTCATAGACGATCTTGGCGGTCAGCTTGTCGCGGTTGGCGATGGGCAGGAAGATGACCACGGGCGCTTTTGCCTTCAGCGCCACGCCGGATTTCACACCGCCGAAAACCTGGGCCTCGCCGACCACCTCGTCCTTGGCGAAAATCTCGGTTTTCTCAAAGGAACGAAGGCCCCAGTCGAGCAGCTTTCGCGCTTCCTCGGCGCGCTCGCGGTCGCTTGCCAGGCCGCTCATCGCCGCAATGACCCGCCTGCCACTGTGGCTGACCGAGCCGACGACGCCAAACCCGGATGACTCGCTCCTGCCGATCGCCAGGCCGTCGGCGCCGATATCCATCGCCAGCAGAGGGTTGCGGTTCCTCTGGGTGATCTTGTTCCAGGTGAAATCCTTTTGGCCGTAATAGCGATAGAGGTCCGGGTACTCGCGCCAGATATGCAGGGCCAGAAGCGCAAGCTCTCGAACCGTCGTCTGCTGACCGTCGGCCGGCAGACCGGTTGAATTGACGAATGTCGATTTATCGAGGCCAATCTGTCTTGCGCGCTCGGTCATCTCAGTCGCGAAATTCGCCTCCGATCCCGCAAAACCTTCGGCGATGATGATGCAGCCGTCATTGGCGGCCTGAACCGTCACGCCCTGGATCAGGTCTTCAAGCCGGATCGTTGACTTCAGCTTGGCAAACATTGTCGACGTTCCGGATGGCGCGCCGCCGGTGCGCCATGCGTTCTCACTTACCACGAATGTGTCGTCGAGCGTTACGCGCCCCGATTTGATGGCGTTGAAAACCACCTCCATCGTCATCAGCTTGGCCAGCGACGCCGGCTGAATTGGCCTGTCGGCATCTTTGGAAAACAGCACCGTTCCGGTTTCGGCATCGATCATGAAGGCCTGCTCGGCCTTGGTCTCGAAAAGCTGCGCCGCGGCCGGCGCCAGCGAAAGCAGCAGGAGGCCAAAACCCAGGAGCCCGGCGAGAGGCGCGGCGAAGCGAAATTTCATGAGAAGTTCGACCTGTCAGCCGGTATTTCTCGGCAAGCTCTACAAGTTATCAGGCTTTGTCCCGGCCGATCAACCGCGCGATGGACAACAGGGCAAAACTTCAGGTTTTGCCGGTCAGTTCCGAACCACGAGCGCGTCTGGTGCGCCATGCGACCATGCCGCCTGCAGCATCTCGTCCAGACCACTATGGCCATCCGAATAGAGATTGACCGAATACCAGTCCTTACCCTCGAATTCGGAGCGCTGGATTTCGGTCTTGCCGAAGCCGGAAAGCTGGGTTGCCACACGCTGCGCCTCGGCGGCATACTCGAACGAGCCCGCCGCGATATAGTCCGTGGGCGAAGCGGCCGAAGGAATCTGCCGTTTCCACGATTGAAGGATTTCGGCGGGCGACATGCCGGCGCCATCCAGCGCGGCAAAGACATTGGAGGCGCGCTGCACGCGTTCGTTCGCGTAAGACAGCGTCGCTACGTTGAACGGCGATTGCGGCGGCAGACCGATCTGCGGGCGTTCCGGCACGATCGGCCCGAAATCGGGCAGCGTCACACTCCCAGCGGCCGGCGTCTGCGCCGCCACGACAGGCTCTGCTGATGCGGAATTCGTCAACTGACCGGGAAAGGCAGCGGCGGCGGCCAACGCCGTGCTCGGCGATGGTCCGTTCATGGCGATCATGACACCGGTGGGCAGGCCGTCCGACGGATCCGGCGCCCTGTTGCCGGGATGGTAAGAGGCCATCAGATACTGGTCGTCATTGCCGTGAAGCGGCGCCCGGCCGACATATTCGACCTTCACCTTGGCCGTGCCAATATTGGCATAGTCGAGCATTTCGGCGGCGCGCTTCGACACATCGATGATGCGCCCGTCATGGTAAGGACCGCGATCGTTGACGCGCACGACGACCGAGCTGCCGGTCTTCAGATTGGTGACGCGTGCATAGCTCGGCAGCGGCATTGTCGGATGCGCACCGGTCAGATGTGTCATGTCGTAGACTTCGCCGTTGGCGGTCAGCCTCCCGTGGAAGGCTTCGCCATACCAGGAGGCGAGACCCATCTTGGCATAACGCTTGTCTTCCTTCGGGTAATACCACTTGCCGCGCACCTGATAGGGCTTGCCGAGCTGGTCGCGTCCGCCGCCACGCTGCAGGCCCGACATCTTGAAGGTGACGCGCGGGCTGGCCTTCACGCCGTATTCGGATTCGGAAAAATATTCCTTGGAGCGGGGTTTCTTGTTGACCATCGCCTTCGGCTGTGGCGCGGCGCAAGCCGCCAGCAAGGCAGCCGACAAGGCAAGCAACGCGAACGCGGAAGCGCGACGAAGACGCGGGCGCGCCGTGCTTTGCATTTTTCGATTGTCCCCTCTCAACAAAGACACCGCAACTTAACCGTCGGCAGGGCCAAAACCCACCCGACAAATGCCAGCGCCACCTTGATTCGCAATCCCTTGTGCACAGGAATTGTTTATTACCGTATTAACCCATTGTGGTCGGAACCGGGCGAGATTGTGGCACAAACCGTCGCGGCGATCGCTGTGAAAAATCACCGCTTTTCGACCCTCGGCGCTCGCTGTTCGCCTTGCTTCAGCCTCGCCGTCAAGCGTCGATGCCCTGACGCTGACACGAAAGGGCCGCGGCCGGTTGACAGGACTTCGCTAGGCGCACTAGAGCATTGAGGCGCGGACGATCTCTAGGCGCAGGCAGCGTCAACCGGTACGAGTTGAGATCAGGACGAGCATCCAAGTGGTTGAAAAATCACGATGGAGGGATGGCCGAGCGGTTTAAGGCACCGGTCTTGAAAACCGGCGTGGGTGCAAGCCCACCGTGGGTTCGAATCCCACTCCCTCCGCCAGATACCATTGATATTGCTGGATGATCTACAATACCAGCATACCTACGTTGAATTCAGCGCACAGGTTGCTTCGCTTCTGAACCTGCTCCGATAAGCTTGGGAACAAGAGCGGTGCTCAGTGCTCTCGGCCGTGCAACGCCAACTCATCCGGCTTCGTCGCCTCCAGAAATAGCAGAACGGCATCGCTCAACCCGAGTGCGCCGCGGCCCGTGCATAACACGACATAAAAGGAAAACGCCAAGTTTGAGGCGCAGCTTGCGATAGCCTGCGCAATGATACGCGCAACAAAGGCGTTCTATTCTTTGTCCTACCGTTTGCGGCATGACAAAAGCTTGTAACCGGGAACAACCACTCAAGACGCGTTTCTTGAGAAGACCGGCTTCTTGTGCACGAGCGGGCCGGACGCTCGCAAATGCCGCGCCGGCGTTTCAATCGCACCCGCCTCATGATTTGGGAGCGCATGTTTGATCAAGTTTGCGCAGATGAACACATCGATCCTTTAAGTCGCGATGCCGAAGCCTTGGCGGCGACGATTGTCGCAATCTTCCGAAATATTACTACCAGTGAGCGCGAATTTCTGGAGGCAGTCCGGTTTTCGTCGCTCAAAGGGCGCAGAGAAAGCGCACTAGTTTGGCGGTGTTCCGAGGCGAATAGTTCTAGTCCCCCTTTGGCACAGCCGGATTGGCATCGTAATTGCCCATTGAGTCTCGCCAGAGTGTAGCCACAGCGCTTGTGAAGGGGATGGAAATGGGTTTAGCCGAAGACTTGTTGGACGTTGTCCTCACATTCGACTGTCCGGATTGCTCGCATCCGGCAGTAAGGAAGGGCTCTGCGCTGAGAACGATCGCGCACTTCAGATGCGACGGGTGCAACGCCAAGGTGCGGATCACTTATCCGCAGAAGCTAGCGATCTTCGAAAAGCACAAGCTATTGGCCGCGCAAGGGGCGTTGCGATAACTCAACGCTCTGCGGTTAAGAGCCCGTTTTGAAAGTCGCTCACCATGCCCATCACCTATTTCGGTCATAGCTCACGTCTGTAAGATCGAGTGCTTTGGTGTCGTGAGGTCGAACGCTTTTTGCCTGGATTAACCGCAACCGCAGACTGGCAAAGGACTTTGAAGCACCCATCAATTCCGCCGTCCGTCGCGGAAAGGCGGATGAGATAAACTTGCGTTACCTGCGATCAAATTCAACCCGAAGTGGTTTGAGTTTGATCGCAACGATCTGCAGGAATAGAGGAGGACCGTCTGGCGATGCGGGGGCTACGCCATCGGACAATAATTGTACATCGCTTAAACAGCAGCGCCGGCACCTTTGAGGAGGTTTAGCGCAGCGACAACCAGCCGTACAATCGGATCCTTGGTGGGCGTCCAACCCATTCGAAAGAGGCGCCGGCTCGGCTCGGCGCCCCTTTCCGCTTCCTCACTTCTCCGACCACACTGCCAATTCGTAGCCGTCCGCATCGGAGAAGTGGAAGCGGCGGCCGCCCGGGAAGGAATAGGCGGGCTTGACGATCTTCCCGCCGGCCTCCTCGACGTGGCGCTGGGTCTCGTCGAGCTGGTCGGCGTAGAGGATCACCAGCGGCCCGCCTGCCGCCTTGCCCTGGCCGCCGAGGGCGAAGCCGCCAGTCAGGCGGCCGTCGTTGAACTCGCAATAGCTCGGCCCATAGTCCTTGAAGGACCAGCCGAAGGCCTTGCCATAGAAGCCGCGCGAGCGCGTGATGTCGCCGACGGAAAACTCGACATAGTCGATGCGCTTGTCGTTGCTGGATTTGGCCATGGTCTTCTCCTTTCGCGGTTTTTGGAAACTCAGCGTTCGAGCATTGCCTTCAGGGTATTGAGGTCGCGCTGCACGGCCTCGGCGTCGGCAGCGAATATCTCCTCCGTCATCTCCGGCGTCCTCAACAGCACGAACATGACCTCGGCGCCGGTCCCGTTGGGAACCACGCGCACCGCATTGCGGGTTTCCTTGTCCTCGGCAAAGACGATGTGATCGAGGACACCGAATTCATTGGGCCGGGAGAAGCGGATGCGGATGAGCCGGCCGTCGGGGTCCTGCGCGGTCCATTCTTCGCCCGATCTTTCGAAGTGCCGGCCGAGGCCTGCCGCCCAGCGCTGGAAATTCTCCGGGATGGAGGCGAAGTCATAGACTTCGCGCCAGTCCCGGTCGATGGGCACGGTGATGATGCGGGATTTGTAGACGGTCATATCTGCCTCCTTTCAACGAAGGCAGACTAGACGGAGCTGGCTGTGGCGTATTGAACGAAACGGCCAGTTCAGGCGCCGAGCTGTCGCAGAACCGTCGCGGGCGAGAAGCCCGACAGGCGCCGCACCTCGCGCGTCAGATGCGCCTGGTCGGAATAACCCGCCTCGAACGCAAGATCGGCTAGGCGCGGCTCGGCGGACTGCCGCGCCAGGTTCAGAAACCGCTGGAAGCGGAGAATGCGGTCGAGCGTCTTTGGACCATAACCGAAAGCCTCTTGGCAGCGGCGGCGAAGCGTTCGCGGGCTGACGTCGAGCCGGTCGAGGATCACCGCCATGCCCGGACCGGCTGCTTCCGTTTTCAGCGCGTTGAAGGCAAATCCCATGTCCGCAGGCGGCGGCTCGACATCGGGCGCAAGCCTAGAGAGTGCCGCTTGCATCGCCCGCATCCGCTCCGTCGTGGAGGATGCATCGCCAATTCTCTGGGCGATTTCGCGCGCCAGCGCTCCCCAGAAGTGGCTGAGCGCCAACCGGCGGCCAACGATCTCCGACATCGGCAGGCCGAGCCACCGGCTTGCCGCACCCGGTCGGAAGCGGGTACCGATCACGGTAGAGCCAGGTGTCAGCGCAGAGAGGACAACGGCCACGTCTGGGCCCGCTACGGCCAGATCGCCGTCGATCCAGGTGATGTCGACGCAGCCGTCGGGGACCACGGCCGATAAGTTCCCCGCGTCCGGGCGCAATGTATTGGACCAGACACACTGGAAATGCCCATCGAGTGCGGCCGGAGGATCGACCTCGCGGTACTCCCCGATTGCTTGGGAAAGGATGGGCGCCCCGGAAAGGACGGGTGTGTTGTCGTCAGACGTCACGAGCCTCTCCTGTGAGGAACACTTTCTAAGGCGTCGTACTCTTCGGTCCCCGAAATCTATTGCGGCTCTCGGCGATTTCTACCCCCGATCAGGCGGTTTGCCGGCCTTGTCCTCAAGCGGTCTCTTGACGCGCGGGAACCATACACGTTAGGGCGTCCGGGCACTCCACGTGAACGATCGGCGACTAAGCAAGGAAATTCCAGCTGATGGAAATTTTTACCGCCGCTGGCCTGTCGGCCCTGCTCCAGGTCATCGCCATCGACCTTGTGCTTGCCGGCGACAATGCCATCGTCATCGGCCTTGCTGCGGCAGGCCTGCCGTCGGATCAGCGCAAGAAGGCGATTCTCGTCGGCATTGTGGCGGCCACCGTGCTTCGCATCTTCTTCGCCCTGATCACTCAGTGGCTCCTCACCATCGGCCCGATTCTCCTCATAGCCGGCGGCCTGCTGCTGCTTTGGGTGTGCTGGAAGATGTGGCGCGAGTTGCGTGTCAGCCACGAGCAGGAACATGACGCGACGGAATCGTTGTCGAATGTCGATTACGACAAAAGCGGGACGATTGGCGGCAAGGGACCGCGCAAGACCTTCGCTCAGGCAGCCTGGCAGATCGTCATTGCCGACGTTTCGATGTCTCTCGACAACGTCCTTGCAGTCGCAGGCGCGGCGATGGACCATCCGACGGTCCTGATCATCGGCTTGGCGCTGTCGATTGCGTTGATGGGCTTCGCCGCTTCGTTTGTCGCACGCCTCCTGCATAAGTACCGCTGGATTGCTTATATCGGCCTCGTGATCATTCTCTACGTCGCCGTGAAGATGCTTCTGGATGGTGCCGTGCAGCAGTTCCCCGAACAGTTTGCATTCCTGGCGCCCTGGTTCGGACCGGGCGGTCATTGAGCCTGACCCTTGGCAGTGCAGGCCCGCCGAGCGGCGCCAAGCCATTCCTCGGTTTGCTTGATTGCGGAACTATGCTATTGCGCCGTGCAATTGAGCTTCTGCGAAAGTTCAAAAGATCAACATGTATCGAGACTTCCGGGCCGGGCCTTAGGGTTTCCGGCCCGCGTCCATTGGAAACCGCACATGTCTGCCCCTCGCGTCAGTTTCGTCAGCCTTGGATGCCCAAAAGCCCTCGTGGATTCAGAGCGCATCATCACACGCCTTCGCGCCGAAGGCTACGAGATCGCGCGCAAGCATGACGGCGCCGATCTGGTCGTCGTCAACACCTGCGGCTTTCTTGATTCGGCTCGCGATGAATCGCTCGACGCCATCGGCTCCGCCCTTTCGGAGAACGGCAGGGTCATCGTCACCGGCTGTCTGGGCGCCGAACCTGACGTCATCCGCGAGAAACACCCCAACGTTCTCGCCATCACCGGTCCGCAGGCATACGAGAGCGTGATGGCTGCGGTGCATGAGGCCGCGCCCCCGAGCCACGATCCCTATGTCGACCTGTTGCCGCCGCAAGGCGTCAAGCTCACGCCGCGCCACTATGCCTATCTCAAGATTTCGGAAGGCTGCAACAACCGCTGCACCTTCTGCATCATCCCGGCGCTGCGCGGCGACCTCGTCTCGCGGCCGGCGGCCGACGTTTTGCGCGAAGCCGAGAAACTGGCCAAGGCCGGCGTTAAGGAGATACTGGTCATTTCGCAGGACACCAGCGCCTACGGCATCGACATCAAATACCAGACCAGCATGTTCGGCGATCGCGAAGTGCGGGCGAAATTCCTCGATCTGTCGGAGGAACTCGGCAAGCTCGGCGTTTGGGTACGCATGCACTATGTCTACCCCTACCCGCATGTCGCCGATGTCATCCCGCTGATGGCCGAAGGAAAGATCCTTCCCTATCTGGACATCCCGTTCCAGCACGCCTCGCCGCAGGTTCTGAAGAACATGCGCCGGCCTGCCCGTGGCGAAAAGACCCTCGACCGCATTCGCGGCTGGCGCGAAATCTGTCCGGATCTGGCGATCCGCTCCACCTTCATCGTCGGCTTCCCCGGCGAGACGGACGACGATTTCGAAATGCTGCTCGATTGGCTGGACGAAGCCAAGATCGATCGCGCCGGCTGTTTCAAATACGAGCCGGTCAGGGGCGCCCGCTCCAATGATCTCGGCCTCGAACAGGTGCCGCAGGAAATCAAGGAAGCGCGCTGGCACCGCTTCATGCAGCGCCAGCAGAAGATCTCGGCGACGCAGCTTGCCAGGAAGGTCGGCAAACGCCTGCCTGTCCTGATCGACGAGGCGCATGGTACCTCGGCGAAGGGCCGCACCAAATACGACGCACCCGAAATCGACGGCTCGGTGCATATCCAGTCGCGGCGCCCGTTGCGCGCCGGCGACATCGTCACCGTTAAGATAGACCGTGCCGACGCCTACGATCTCTACGGTTCGGCGGTCTGATCGTATCTCGCTCTACAGCACCACGCGTCATTTCGGACGCGCAAAGAACGCTGTAGCACTTTGATTTTGCGCATGATCCTTTCCGAAATCGATCCCGATTTCGGGGTCATGCGCAAAGCGAAAGGGCGCCATGCGGCGCCCTTCCTTCTCATGATTGGCCCCGTCTGCGCTTACTGCGGCAGCTTGTCGTCGACGCCCTTGACGTAGAAGTTCATGCCGAGCAGCGTAGCGTCGTCGGCGACTTCGCCTTCCTTCAGCCACGGCGTGCCGTCCTGCTTGGCAATCGGCCCGGTGAACGGGTTCCATCCTTCGACGATCTTCTTCTCGGTGGCTTCCGCCATCGCCTTCACGTCATCGGGCATGTTGGTGTAAGGGGCCATCTTAACGGCGCCGTCCTTGATGCCCAGCCAGACATTGCCAGGCTTCCAGGTGCCGTCGAGTGCAGCCTTCACCCGGCCGATATAATACGGGCCCCAATCGTCGACGATCGAGGTCAACTGTGCCTTGGGAGCGAACTTGATCATGTCCGAAGACTGGCCGAAGCCCTGCAGTCCGCGCTCTTCGGCGACTTGCAGGGGAGCGGTCGAGTCGGTGTGCTGGACGATGATGTCGGCACCCTGGTCGAACAGAGCCTTGGCGGCATCGGCTTCCTTGCCCGGATCGAACCATGAATTGACCCAGACGATCTTCGCCTTGAAATCTGGCTTGATCGATTGGGCGCCGAGCATGAAGGAATTGATGCCCATCACCACTTCGGGAATCGGAAACGAAACGATGTAGCCGGCGACGCCCGACTTCGATTGCTTGGCCGCGATCTGGCCGAGGATGTAGCGGCCTTCGTAGAAACGTGCGTTGTAGATGCCGAGATTTTCGGCCGTCTTGTAGCCGGTCGCGTGTTCGAACATCACGTCGGGAAACTTCTTGGCGACCTTCACTTCGGGGTCCATGAAGCCGAATGACGTGCCGAAAATGATCTTGCATCCTTCGCGCGCCAGGCGCTCGAAGGCACGATCGGCATCGGGACCCTCGGAGACGTTCTCCAGATAAGCGGTCTCGACCTTGTCGCCGAGTGCCTTCTCTACATCCAGACGGCCCTGGTCATGCTGGTACGAATAGCCGAAATCGCCGATCGGGCCGGTATAGACCCAACAGGCTTTCAGCTTTTCCTGCGCTTCGGCGGTCACCGCCGCCGACAATGCTGCCGCCGTGGCTACCAGCGCAATAAGCAGTTTTTTCATCGTGTTACCTCTCTGAGTTAAGCCTTGGAGCTTCCCGTTTGTTTTTATTGTCAACGATCCGGAACGAATGGCTGCCCCAAGGAAGCCGGTGTGTTCATCATCGTCAAACGCTTGTTACGCGAGATTAGAACGAGAACCACGATGGTTGCCAGATAGGGCAATGAAGAAAGCAGTTGCGAGGGAACCGGAATACCAAAAGCCTGTGCATGAAGCTGGCCGATCCATACCGCGCCGAAGATATAGGCGCCAGCCAGCACCCGCCATGGCCGCCATGACGCGAACACGACCAGCGCCAACGCGATCCAGCCGCGCCCGGCGGTCATGTTCTCCACCCATTGCGGCGTATAGACCAGCGACAGGTGGCCCCCGGCAAGGCCTGCACAGGCGCCGCCGAAGATCACTGCCAGGTAGCGGTAGCGGTTGACCTGGATGCCAAGGGCATGGGCCGATGTGTGACTGTCGCCGATCGAGCGCAGCGTGAGTCCGGTGCGGGTCCTGAACAGGAACCACATGACCGCGGCGGTCAATGCAATCGAAATGTAGAAGATCGGGTCCTGGCCGAATAACAACCTGCCGAGGACGGGGATCGCTGTCAGGCCGGGAATGTCGAGGTTTGGCAGCCTCGCGCCGGGCTGGCCGACAAAGCTAGTGCCCATCATGCCGGAAAGCCCGAGGCCGAGCAGCGTCAGCGACAGGCCGGTCGCCACCTGGTTGGTGGCCAGCGACAGCGTCATGACGGCGAACAGCAGCGAAAACACCGCACCCAAGGCGATCGCCGCCAACAACCCGATCCACGGCGATCCGGTGAGATAGCCGGCGCCGAAACCGCCGACCGCCCCCATGATCATCATCCCTTCGACACCGAGATTGAGCACGCCGGAACGTTCGACCACCAGCTCGCCGATCGCCGCGATCAGCAAAGGCGTCGCCGCGGTTGCGATGGTCAAAAGAATGTTGACGGTGATGTCCATCAGCGGGCCTCCTCCAGCTTCGGCGCGGATTCAAGCTTCGGCGCGGCAAAGCCGATCAGACGAATGCGGTAGTGAATGAGCGTGTCGCAGCCGAGCACGAAGAACAGGAGCATGCCCTGGAACACGCGCGCCACCTTATCGGAGATGCCGAGCGCGCTTTGCACCGCCTCGCCGCCGAGATAGGTCAGTGCCAGCACCAGGCCCGCAGCGACGATGCCGAGCGGATTGAGCCGGCCGAGGAACGCCACGATGATGGCGGCAAAGCCGTAGCCGGGCGAAATCACCGGCTGCAGCTGGCCGATGGCGCCGGAGACCTCCGAGATGCCGGCAAGTCCGGCGAGTGCACCCGACAGCATGAAGGCGAAGAACACCATTCGGTTGATACCGAAGCCGGCGAAGCGCCCTGCCCTGGGGCTTGAGCCGAGCACGCGGACCTCAAAGCCTTTCAGCATGCGGCTCATCAGGATCCAGACCAGCACCGCCGCGACCAGCGCGAACACGAAGCCCCAATTGGCGCGGCCGGAGGCCGGCATCAGTTCGGGGAGAATGGCCGAATCGTTGAACTGTATCGTCTGCGGGAAATTGAAACCCTTCGGATCGCGCCACGGTCCGCGCACCAGCCAGTCGAGGAACAGCTGCGAGACATAAACCAGCATCAGGCTGGTCAGGATCTCGTTGGTGTTGAAGCGCGTCTTGAGCACAGCGGGAATGGTGGCATAGGCGGCACCGCCGACCATGCCGAACAGCAGCATCAGCGGCAGCACCAGCGGCCCTTCAAACTGCGGAAACAGCACCGGAATGCTCGAGCCGACGATGCCGCCCAGGATGAATTGGCCTTCTGCACCGATGTTCCAGATGTTGGCTCTGTAGCAGACCGACAGGCCGACCCCGATCAGGATGAGCGGTGCCGCCTTGATCGCCAGCTCATGCAGCTGCCAGACCTGACTGACCGGCTCGAGGAAGTAAATTTGGAACGCCTTCAAAGGATTGACGCCAAGCAGTGCGAACAGGATGGCGCCCGCAATGATCGTCAACACGAACGCAATGAAGGGCGACAGCGCCGAGAACAGCATCGAGCGCTGCGGCCGTTTGACGAGTTCGAGGCGCATCATGACGTCTCCAGAGCGTGTTCGGCGTGGCCGGGCTCGGCCCCGCCCATCAGCAGTCCTATCTTTTCAAACGTGGCCTCAGCGATCGGCAAGGGCTTCGATAATTCGCCATTGTGCATCACCGCGATCGCGTCGGATATCTCGAACAATTCGTCGAGATCCTGGCTGATGACCAGCACCGCTGAGCCGCTGCGCGCCAATTCGATCAGCATCTGGCGAATGTGGGCGGCCGCACCAGCGTCGACGCCCCATGTCGGCTGATTGACGACCATGACGCTTGGCCTACGGTCGAGTTCGCGCCCAACAATGAACTTCTGCAGATTGCCGCCTGAAAGCGCTGCCGCCTCCGGGTCCGGGGCGCTCTTGCGCACATCCATCGACTTGATGATGCGCTGGGCAGCGGCATAGATCGCATCGCTTTTGACCATGCCGCCGGCGCCGACAAACACCTTGCCGTCGGTGGCATGGCGCGACAGAAGCAGGTTTTCCGAAAGCTTCATGCGCGGTGCTGCACCGTGGCCGAGCCGCTCTTCCGGCACGAAGGCAGCGCCGATCAGCCGCCTGCCGGTGATGCTGAGGCCGCCGGCATCCTTGCCGCGGATGCGCACCGAGGCGGCATCCTGCTGCGGCACCTCGCCGGAAACGGATTCGAAGAACTCGCCCTGGCCATTGCCGGCAACGCCTGCAATGCCGATCACTTCGCCGGCGCGTACCGTCAGGTTGATGTTCCTGAGCGGGATCGAGAACGGCGTCGACGGCCTGCGGCTGAGTGTGCGAATTTCAAGCAGCGGCTGCGCGGTCTCGATACCCTGGGCGGGTTCGCGCACCACCGCCTGAACGTCGTTGCCGACCATCATGCGTGCCAGAGATGCCGCGGTTTCCTTGCGCGGGTTGCAATGGCCAACCACCTTGCCGTGGCGCAGCACGGTGGCGCGGTCGCAGATGCGCTTGACCTCTTCCAGGCGGTGCGAAATGTAGAGGATGGATTTTCCTTCCGAGCGCAACCGTTCGAGCGTCGCGAACAGCTTGTCGGCTTCCTGCGGCGTCAGCACCGAAGTCGGCTCGTCGAGAATGATGAGCTGCGGCGTCTGCAGAAGGCAGCGGATGATCTCTATACGCTGGCGCTCACCGACCGACAGGTCGCCGACCAGCGATTGCGGGTCGAGCGGCAGGCCGTAGCTGTAGGAAAGCGCCCTTGCCTTCGCGGCAATCGTGCTGATCGGCGAACCGTCGTCCAGCGACAGCGCGATGTTCTCGGCCGCCGTCAGCGCCTCGAACAGCGAAAAATGCTGGAACACCATGCCGATGCCGAGCTTCTTCGCAAGGCCGGGATTGGTGATCGTGACCGCCTGACCGTTCCAGAAAATCTCGCCCGAATTGGGCTCCAGTGTTCCGAACAGCATTTTGACGAGCGTCGACTTGCCGGCGCCGTTCTCGCCGAGCAACGCGTGGATTTCGCCTTTTGCGACGTTGAGATCGACATGGTCGCACGCGGTCAGCGTGCCGAACGTTTTGGTAAGGCCACGGACCTCAAGCAGGTTTGCGTCGTCCTGATTTGCACTCACAGTGCCTCCCATCTGGTTTGCCAGATATATTCTGTGTTCCCGCAGGCATCGTATGCGCGGCCTGCTGTCATCGCAAAGCGGCACCCGTCTTGAAAGAGCTTCAAGAATTTCAGCGGAAACCTAACGCATCGGCCCGAAAATCGAAATCGATTTTCGGAAAGCACGATGCGTAGATTAAAATGTTAGAGCGTGCTTTTGTGCGTCCAAGTGGACGCACGCCGCTCTAAGCGATAGCAAGGCTCAGGGGACAAGAATGGTTGTCCCGGTCGTCCTGCGGCCTTCAAGGTCGGAATGCGCCTTGCCAGCATCCTTGAGCGCGTAGCGCTGGTTGATCTTGATCTTGACCGCGCCGCTGAGCACGATTTCGAACAGCGCGGCGGCGGACGCCTCCAGGTCTTCGCGCCTGGCATTGTAGACGAACAGCGTCGGACGGGTTGCAAACAGCGAACCTTTCTGGGCCAGCAACGACATGCTGAACGGCGGGACCGGTCCTGACGATTGACCGAAGCTGGCGAACATGCCGAGCGGCTTCAGGCAGTCGAGCGAGGCCGGAAAGGTGTCGTTGCCTACCGAATCATAGACGACATCGCATTTCATGCCGCCGGTGATGGCCAGCACACCGGCGACGAAATCCTGCTCGCGGTAGTTGATGACATGGTCGAAGCCATGCGCCTTGGCGAGTTCGATCTTGTCGGTGGAGCTGGCGGTGCCGATCACGGTTGCGCCAAGATGCTTGGCCCATTGGCCGAGGATCAGTCCGACGCCTCCGGCCGCCGCGTGAAACAGGATCGTGTCGCCCGCCTTCACTTTGAAGGTACGGCGCAGCAGATACTCCGCCGTCATCCCTTTCAGCATCATGGCGGCCGCCTGCTCGTCGCTGATGCCGTCCGGCACCCTCACCACGCGGTCGGCGGCGATCACGCGCTGCTCGGCATAGGCGCCAGTCGTCACGGCGTAGGCGATGCGATCGCCCGGCTTCAGCCAGTCGATATCCGCGCCCACTTCCACCACCACCCCGGCCGCCTCGCTGCCGGGTATAAGCGGGAAACCGCCTGGCGGCGGATAAAGGCCGGAGCGATGATAGACGTCGATGAAATTGAGGCCGATCGCCGTGTGCTTGACCAAGATTTGTCCTGAGCCGGGTTGGCCCGGATCGGCGTCCTCATAGGTCAGAACCTCCGGACCGCCATTGGCGTGGATACGGATCGCTTTGGACATTTTCTGGCTCTCTTGGGATCAAGCTTTATTGTCGTCCGGCTTGGCGCCGAGCGTTGGAAAGAGCTGCATGATACCGCCGATGCACGCGAGGTAAAGCCCGGTGACCGTGATGCCGATCTTGGTGAAGACACTAACCTGCTCACCCAAGACACCGATCTGGTCGTAGAAGGCGGCAAGAGCTGCCTGCGCCAGCGCCAGCGCTCCGAAAGCGCACCATAGCAGCGTCATGCCAAGGTTGATCGGGCGCAGCCGCACCACCCGCACCGGGTGGATGAAATTGATTGGCACGAAGGTCAGAATGCCGGCCACCACGACCACGGCGAAGGAAACCCATTGTCCCGGATCGATGACGAACAGCGTGAACACCACCATGTTCCAGACCACCGGAAACCCCTTGAAGAAATTTTCCTTGGTCTTCATACCGGTGTCGGCATAGTAGATCGCGCTCGACACCACGATGATCGCCGCCGACAGGAACGACAGGCCCTCACCCATGAAGCCGCGCTGGTAAAGCGCGAAGGCCGGTATCAGCACGTAGGTGACGTAGTCGATGATGTTGTCGAGGAGTTCGCCCGACCATGTCGGCAGGATTTCCTTGACCTCGAGTTTCCTGGCGATCGGCCCGTCGATACCGTCGACGAACAGCGCCAGCCCCAGCCACCAGAACATCGCCGTCCAGCGCTGCTCGCTCGCAGCCACCAGCGACAGAAACGCCAGGAACGAGCCCGACGCGGTTAGCAGATGGACCGAAAACGCGCGCGCCTGCGGCCACGTGACTTTCTTCTTTGGCCTCGGAATTCTGTCAGTGATTTTCCTGGCCGTTGTTCTTTTGCTCACGGGCCCCGCCAGTCCAGCTTGCAGATTTCGGCCGAGCGGCCGGCAAAATTCCAGTTGCGGCCGAAGGCACGCATCTTGCTCTTGTCGGACTTGGCGACGATGATTTCCGGTGCGATCCAGTACTCCGAATTGCTGATCACCGTATCCTTGTCGCGGTCCTTGCCCGGGATCGGCGTCACCGCTCCGTCGATGATTTTCGGTATCTGGAAGATCCGCGTCCTGTCACGCGTCTCGTAGGTGATCGGTACTTGCTCGACGCCAAGAAACTTTCCGACCAGGATGGAGAGCAGCGAGGTGGTTCCGCCGGCCTTGCCGGTGAAAATTTTCGTCAATGCCTTGACCGCGTGGACTGAGGCGCGCTTGTCGATGAACAGTCCGGCGGTCCAGTTGCCGCGGCTCATATAGCCGGGGATTTCCATGACCAGCCCAAGGTTGAGGCCGGACAGGTCGACCTCGCCGAAATGGCCGGCATCGATGCGGAACCCCGCCCAGGTCTGACAATAGCCCTCGGTCGGCGGATGACTGCCGAGAGACAGCACGCAAGGGCAAAAAACCGTGCAATTGCAGGAGAGCACCAGCTCTCCCTTCATTGCCCAGCCTTGATCTGCCATCGAATTCTCTCCCTATGCCGAGATTACTAGCAGGGTGGTTGCCCAGACAAGCAGTATCGCACCGGCGATCCGGGTTGGCAGCCTGCCCGTCGTCTGTTTTTCGATCAAGGTGAACAGGCCGATCAGCGCCATCCAGAACACGTTCATCACACCGACGGCGAACATCACCAGCATCAGCGCCCAGCAGCAGCCGAGGCACCAGACGCCCTGTTCCATGCCGAGCCGGAAAATCCGGCCGGGCCGCGCGCTCCAGTTCGAAAACAGGATCGAGAACGGGTTTTTGCATTTCATCAGGCAGGCTTCCTTCAGGCCGCTGAACTGGTAGAGGCCGGCAACCAAAAGTGCGGCTGCTCCGATCGCTCCGACCACCGGATCGAGTATCTGCACAGATGAGGCGTGGACGATGAGCGTCAGCGCCGCGAACGCTGCCGACGCAGCCAACCACACGCTGAGATAACCGGCGACCAGGACCAGCGGATGGACGACCGGTGCGGCCTTGATCCGCGCGGTATCGGCGATCTCGCAATAGGTGCGGATCATCGCCGCCGCCGAGGGCAGCATGGTGGCGACCGCCATCAGGAACCACATGACGATGAGCGATCCGGCCTGCGCGCGGCTGCCCCCGTCGAGCGGCGCAGGTGCAAGACAAAGGGTGAAGAAGCGCTCAAGAAAATCCGGCAGCGGCAGTTGCGGCAGATATCTGAGCAATGTGTCACCGGGTGCATCGATGCCCGGAACCCGGCTTTCGGCGCCGCGAATCGCCATGGCGCCGAGAAGCAGCCAGGCCAGGAGGACGCCGGCACCCAAAACGATGTTCACCGCCAGTCGAGGATTGCGCGAGACGCTCGCCGCGGCACGGCCGAAACGGTCGAGATGACTGAAATCATGGTCTTGGCCGATCATGGCAATCGAATGGGCCGAATCGCCGCGTTGATCAAGCTACATGATCTGACCTATAGCTCATTCAGGTCGGACCGACCGCCTCGCATCGCAACCGGGAAGCCGAATTTGGACCATCGGGAGACAGCACGGATACTGGTTGCCGGCAACGGCCCGGCAGGGCTGATCGCAGCGCTTGGTTTTGCGGATGCCGGCTTTCCCGTAACGCTCGTCGGACCTGAGGCAAATGGCCAAGACGGCCGCACGACGGCCTTGATGAACCCGGCCCTGAATATCCTAGAACGGTTGGGCGTCCTCGATGAGGTGAGGTCCAAAGCCGCACCGCTGAAGGTGATGCGCATCGTCGATGCAACCAGCCGGCTGATCCGCAGCCCGGTGGTCATTTTTCGTGCCAGCGAAATCGGCGAGGAGCAGTTCGGGCTGAACTTGCCCAACAGCGCGCTCAACCCCGCACTTGCCGGGACTGTTGCCGCGCATTCCGGCATCGAATGGCGAAAAGCGATGGTGGAGACCTGGCGCCTCGACGCCGATCATGCCCATGCGATCCTGTCTGACGGCAGCGAGGTTGCAGCATCGCTCGCGGTCGCTGCCGATGGCCGTCTGTCGCCGGCCCGCGAGGCTGCCGGCATCTCGACATCCGCGCGGTCCTATCCGCAGGCCGCACTGGTTCTCAATTTCGGACACCGCAGCGACCACGCTTTCACCTCGACCGAATTCCACACCGAGACCGGTCCGTTCACCCAGGTTCCCCTGCCCGGCAACCGGTCCAGCCTTGTCTGGGTAGTAGAACCGGAAACGGCGAAAGAACTCGCCGCACTGGACGATGCTACGCTTTCGATGCGGGTCGAACAGCGGATGCAATCGATGCTGGGCCGGGTTTCTGTCGAACCCGGCCGGCAGATCTACCCGCTTTCCGGCGTGACGCCCCGGTGCTTCGCGCGTAACCGGGTGGCCCTTGTCGGCGAAGCCGCCCATCTGTTTCCGCCGATCGGCGCGCAAGGTCTCAACCTTGGTATCAGGGATATCGATGATCTGGTTGGAATTGCTTGCAAAAACAGGGCTGACCCGGGCACCGTCAAGGCACTCGCAGCCTATGATTTCAAGCGCTGGCCCGACATCCTGGCGCGCAGCAGTGCGGTCAACCTGCTCAACAAGTCGCTGCTCTCGGACATGCTGCCGGCACAGATGGCGCGCAGCGCTGGCCTCGGCGTGCTCGGCGGCTTCGCGCCGCTTCGCGCCTTTTTCATGCGCGAAGGGCTGCGGCCCGGCAGTGGTTTTGCGGCGCTCGTCGGCGGCTTAAGAAAACAAGTCAAGCGGTAGCACGCCCTCGGGCTAGCCCGTAGTGACGGGGCGTCAAGCGCTGCGGCATTGAATTGATGCGGCGTCTGCGTCAAGTAGGGTCAGGTATCAGCCCTAAGTCGGGCTCGATTTTTTGAAGCGTAATGCGTAAATTCAAAGTCTTAGAGAGTCTTTGCGCATTCCAAGGACGCGGCGCTCCTAGGACTTAGTGGTGAGTACGATGATGAAAACAGCCAAATTCTCGATCGGGCAGGTGGTGCGCCACCGGCTGTTTCCGTTCCGCGGCATCATTTTCGATGTCGACCCGCAATTCGCCAACACCGACGAATGGTACGAGGCGATCCCCGCGGATGTGCGGCCGCGCAAGGACCAGCCCTTCTACCACTTGCTCGCTGAGAATTCGGAAACGGAATACATCGCCTATGTGTCTGAGCAGAACCTGCTCGAGGATCAGTCTGGCGAACCGGTGCGGCATCCGGAGATCGGCGAGATGTTCGACAAGAGGCCGGACGGGCGCTACGAGCCGAGACGCCAGTCAAGACATTGACCTTGACGAAATTGCGGGCCTGACCGGGATCAGGAAATGGCTGGCCGAAACGAAAAAAAGCGGGGCATGACCCCGCTTTTTCCTTAGAAATTGCGCCTGAGGGGCGATCAGTTGGCGGTCTTCGCCTTGTCCTGCTCTTCCTTGAGCTTCTTGGCGAAGTCCTGATTGTTCTTGGCAACGAAATCCTGAAGCTTCTTCTGCCGATCCTCGATGTCCGACTGCTGCAGCGGCGGCCCGTCGAAGGCGCCGCTAAAGCCGGTCAGCGCGACCTTGATCGGGTTCGGCTGGTTCTGGAAATTGACCGAGGTGAGCGTCAGGTTCGAACCCTTCTTGAAGGAGGCGACGAGCTGGTCGGTCAGCGGCACTTCCGCCACACACCGGTCAGGGAAGCAGATCACATAATCGAGCTTCTGCGCCTTCCCGGCATCGATCTGCAGGCCAATGCCGGGAGGAACCAGGCGGCCGGTCGGAACCGTCACCTGGAACACCTTGCGGTTCACCTTGCCCTTCAATTCGATCAGGCTGACGCCGGTGACGAGCTGGCCGTTGCCGGCAGTGGTGATGTTCTGGACATTGCAGATGTCGACGTCTTCCTGCTTGGTGCAGGCTTTGAACCAGCCCTGCGGAATCTGCTGCTGCTGCGCAAGAGCAGCGGGAAGTTGTGCGCCCAGAAAGCCGACCACGCCAGCGGCCATGACCGACAAGCGGTACGCGTTGCTGTTCAGGCTCGTCATATCGTGCACTTCCTCTCAAATGATCCCAGGACCGGCTTCTTCGCGCCGTGTGGTCCAGCTAACTGTTGCCGAAATGAGGCAACAGAATGACTTCGAACGGCGTGTTACACTGCAAGCGGTGCCGAATCCAGCCCGATAGTCGCAATTCTTGAGCTCGCGATTGGCCGGGAGGCGGCCGGCTCATGTTAGGGTGCGCTCCGAATCATCAAGCCGACCCAGTAAGGAGACGGTCATGGGCCGCGTTCTTGTTTGGCTGATCGCCGCGATCTCGTCTATCACACTTTCGCTTCAGCCAGCTGTGTCTGAACCGAAACACGCGATCGCCATGCAAGGCGAGCCGGCGCTGCCGGCCGACTATACGCATTTCAACTACGTCAATCCCGATGCGCCGAAGGGCGGCAGCATCACCTATTGCGTCGTCGGCAGCTTCGACAATCTCAACCCGTTCATCCTGAAAAGCCTGCGCACAACGGCACGCGGCATGATCGATAGGATTTTCGGCAATCTCGTCTTCGAGCCATTGATGCAGCGCAACGACGATGAAGCCTTCAGTCTTTATGGCCTGCTTGCCGACACTGCCGACATGGATCCGGAGCGCAAGAGCATCGAATTCCACCTCGATCCGAGCGCCAAGTGGTCGGATGGCCAACCGGTGACTGCGGAAGACGTGCTGTTCACGTACGACGTTTTTACCGAGAAAGGCCGGCCACCCTACAGCGCCCGTATGAGCATGGTCGCTAAACTCGAAAAAATCGGCGACCGCAGCGTGCGCTTTCAATTCAATGACAAGGCTAACCGCGAGACCCCGTTGGTCATCGCGATGACGCCGATCATACCGAAGCACGCTTTCGACAAGGAGACCTTCGACAGGACCACGCTGAACCCGGTGATCGGCAGCGGCCCGTACACCGTGGCGCATGTGGCGCCCGGCCAGCGCATCGTGTTCAAGCGCAACCCAAATTATTGGGGCAAGGACATCCCCGCCAAGCGCGGTTTCGACAATTACGACCAGATCACCATAGAATATTTCCTCAATGCCAACGCCAAGCTGGAAGCTTTCAAGAAAGGCATCTGCGCCATCGACGACGACAGCGATCCGGTCAAGCGCGAGCGCGATCTCGACTTCCCGGCCTTCCACAAGGGCGACGTGATCGCCGAAACGTTCGACACCGGGATCCCGCCTGTGGTGACGGGGTTTCTGTTCAACACACGGCTGCAGAAGTTTTCCAGTCCGGTCGTTCGACGCGCGCTCGGCATGCTCTACGACTTCGAATGGGCCAACAAGAACTTGTTTGGCGGCAAGTATATGCGCACCATGAGCTATTGGCAGAATTCCGAGCTTTCCGCGCTCGGCCATCCGGCCGACTACAGGGAAAAGGCGCTTCTGGCACCCTACCCGGGTCGTGTGCCAGCCGATGTCATGGACGGCACCTGGCGGCCACCCGTCACCGACGGCTCGGGCCAGGACCGCAAGGTGCTGAAAGCTGCCTTCGACATATTGAAGGGCGCGGGCTACACGTTGCAGGATGGAGTGATGCTCGATCCCGAGGGGGAACCCTTCGGCTTCGAGATCCTGACCGCCTCGCAGAACGAGGAGCGCCTTGCCGCCATCTACCAGCGCACGCTGGCGAAGATCGGCATCGCTGTCACCATCCGCAGCCTTGACGGCGACCAGATCCAGTCGCGCAAGCAACGTTTCGATTTCGATGTGCTGATCGGCACCAGCGGCTTCGAGAACTCGCTGTCGCCGGGCATCGAGCAGCTCGGACGGTGGGGGTCAGCGGCCGCCAATGCCGAAGGGTCATTCAACCTCGCCGGCGTCGCCGATCCGGCGATAGATGCCGCACTAGAGGCGATGCTCGACGCCCGCAGCCGCGAAGATTATGTTGCCGCCGTCCGGGTCCTCGACAGGTTGTTGATCTCCGGCCACTACATGGTTCCGATGCAGCACAACACGCAGCAATGGCTCGCCTACTGGAGCTATCTGGAACATCCGCGAAAGACCCCCATATCTGGCTATCGACTGCCGACATGGTGGCGCAAGCCGAAGTGACCTCTTCGGAACAGGAGACCAGGATGAGCGACGAGAAGTCGATTACCGTCGATGTGGTCTCGGATGTCGTCTGCCCTTGGTGCTTCATCGGCCAGAAGCGGCTCGACAAAGCGATCGCCGCGGCAAGCGATGTCGACGTGCACATACGCTGGCGGCCGTTCCAGCTCGACCCGACCATCCCACCCGAAGGCAAAGATCGCCGCGAGTACCTGGTGGCCAAGTTCGGCAGCGACGAACGCGTCCGCGAGATCCACGCCCGCATCGAGCCACTGGGCGAAGCCGAGGGGATCAACTTCGCCTTCGCCGCCATCAAGGTCGCGCCCAACACGCTGGACGCGCACCGCGTCATCCGCTGGGCTGGTGCCGCCGGCGAGGTTATGCAGAACCGGCTGGTGCGACGTCTGTTCCAGTTGAATTTCGAGCAAGGCGCCAATCTCGGCGATCATGTCGTGCTGATCAACGCCGCCCGCGAGGCCGGCATGGATGCATCCGTGGTCGAGACGCTTTTGCCGACGGACGCCGATGCCGAGGCGGTGCGCACCGAAATCGCCACCGCTTCGCGCATGGGTATCACGGGCGTGCCGTGCTTCCTGCTTGAGGGCAGGTATGCGGTGATGGGCGCGCAGGACGCTGACACGCTCACCGACGCCATTCGGCAGGTCGCGGCGGCCAAGGCGCGGGGCGAGTTGGAGAAAGCGAACTGATAGGCGCTCCTCCACCGTTACCTTGGCGTTGCTAACGAAAATCAGTGCCGTTGCTGCTGGTGCAGGTTGATCCCTTGGTTGATGACTTGTCCCTTGGCTGACGATTTGCCCTGGTTGACGACTTGCAAGAAAGCGACCCCTTTGCTGCAGCTGTTTCCATTAGGCGAGCTTGGCGGCATCCCTGCGCAGCGCTTCAGCCAACCCCATTCCGGTTACTTTTCCGGCCGCCGCCAGGTCCGACATGGCAACAAAGACGTCTCGAGACGGCACTTTTTCGCGCGCGTCCATCTTCAGCAGCATAAAAATCGGCTGATCGGCCTCGCTCTTGCCTTCACAAAACTGTGGAAAGAGCTTCCCATGGGGAAGATGCCGGCGCCCGCGCGAACGGATCAGTAAACCATTGAAACTACACAGATAACGTTCCTTCGGGAACGACATGGCATGACATTGCAGTCCTGAATTCTGTTGCTTGATGGCAACGGCGAGCGGATCAATCCTTCGCAGCCCGAGAAAAGATAATTGAAAATGATCAATTGGTGTTACTGTCTGTAACAAAACTAAAAGAGGTTTGGGCGGGATTGTGATTCGGGTCGGTAGACCAGAGCGACATTCAATATCGGAAAAATGGCTCCGCGGTGCCGCAAGGCCGCCGCTCCTGACACCGGTTTCCTCGATGCGCAGCTTCTGGGGACTGATGCGGGCCTACTGGTTCTCGGACCGCTGGGTGGAGGCCTGGACGCTGACGCTGGTCATCGCGCTGTTTACCGCGCTCTCCAGCAAGGCCGGCGTCTGGTTCGCCGAAGCATCCGGGGAACTGGTCAACTCGATCGCCTTCTACCACGATGCCGCGAACACCACGCCGCTCGCATCGCTGCTGACCAACGCCGGCGTGCTCATCCTTCTGGTCGTGCTCAAGGACGCGGGCTTTACCGGCATCCGCACTTTTGTTTCCGCGACGCTGCATCGCAAATGGCGCGGCTGGCTGGACAGCCGTTTCAACGCAGCGCTTCTCGACACCAATCACACGCATTTTCATGCCCAGCATGGTTCCTCCGGCGCTACTGCTCCCGACAACATCGACCAGCGCGTCCAGGAGTCGATCAAGGACATGACCGGCGGAGCGATCGGCCTCGCCATGGGGGTGATGGCTGTCGCCACATCGCTCTATTTCGTCGGCCAGAAACTGCTTGAAACCTCGGCGGAGGTGAAAGGGCTGGAGTTCCTCGGCAGCTACGGCAGCGCGGCCCTGGCTTTCCTGGCGGTCGCCATATACGTGCCGCTGAACACCTGGATCGCGGTGAAGCTCGGCAGACTGCTGGAGCGGCTCAACATCCGGATGCAGCAGTCCGAAGGCAGTTATCGCGGCGAGTTGACGACGTTCCTGCGCCGCAGTTTCCACGTCGCCGCCTCGCAGGGCGAGAATGTGCAAAAGACCATGCACGACCGGCTTTATGTCGACATCGACCGCACCTGGGCAAGGCTGAACATCGTCAACACCAGCTACCGTTCTTTCGAGCTGGTCTACAATTTCATCGGCGCCCGCATTGTCGCCTATGCGCCGGGCCTGGTGCCCTACATCCATAACCGTTTCGATCTCAAGGGCTACATAACCGGCTCCGAGATGGTCAACTCGCTGATCAGTCAGTGTTCGTGGTTCATCCATGTCATGCCTTCCATTGCGGCTCTGCGGGCCAACAGCCAACGCGTGACCGAACTCGCCAACGCGATCGAAAACGTCCAGCACCCACAGGAATTCTACAGTCTCACCGGCTGCTCCGATTTCCGCTATGATCGTCAGAACCCGGTTTTCGGCTTGACCATCCAGAAACTGGAGCTGACCCATCAGGGCGAGGACGCCACACCCTTCCTGAGCGCTGCGAATTTGCGCTTCCGGCGCGGCGAGTGGACGTTCCTGAAGGGCGAATCGGGCTGCGGCAAGACATCGCTGATCAAGGCGATCAACGGCTTGTGGCCCTATGGCCGCGGTACCATCGTCTTCCCGGAAGGGGTCGAAAGTTTCTATGCCGCCCAGGAGGTCAAGCTGCAGCAGGTCTCGCTGAAGCAACTGGTCTGCCTGCCCGGCTCAGAGCGCGATTATACCGACACGCAGGTTGCATCGGCTCTGCACAGAGCGGGCCTTGGCGATTTCATCGAAAACATGGCCGATGAAAGCCGCGAAGGAATGAACTGGGACCAGGTGCTTTCGGGCGGTCAGAAACAGAAGCTGGTTGTCGCTCGTATCGTGCTGCAGCAGCCCGGACTGCTGTTCCTCGACGAAGCGACCGGCGCGCTCGACCCCGAAGGGAAGATCGCCTTCCATCAAGCGATCAAGGACAATTGTCCAGACGTCACGGTGATCTCAATCATGCACGAGGCCGTGCCGCCAAGATCGCTTTCAGGCGCCGAATTCTACCACAGCATCGTTGCCATCGCCGATGGCGTCGCGACCAAAAAGCCGCTGGCGCCGAGCCTGCCGGTCGAACTCACCACCATCCTCGAGCACCCAAGGCCGGTCGAGGAAAGATGGCTGCGCTTCCCTCGCCGCATGAGGCAGAAATAGCGGCGAACAGAATATCGTTGCCCGGTATCGCATCGGACTGGTGATCTAAAATTGCGGTCGAGTGGCGCTGCACCGCTGCCTGCGTGCATAGATGCTCCGTTGGTGACGATACGGGCAAAACGTCAGACGCGCTCGCCGTCCTTCACCCGGTAGGTCGGCTTGTACATGGTGACGAGTTCTTCCGCCGCGGTCGGATGCACGGCCATCGTGCGGTCGAAATCATCCTTGGTCAGCCCGGCCTTCAGCGGAATGCCGAGAAGCTGCGCCATCTCTCCGGCATCCGGCCCGAGGATATGGGCGCCGAGAACTTTTTTCGAGGCGCCGTCGACCACCAGCTTCATCAGCATCTTTTCGTCGCGCCCGGACAGTGTGTGCCGCATCGGCCGGAAGGTGGCGCGGTAGACCTCAACATCGGAAAAACGCTTTATGGCCTCATCTTCCGACAGGCCGACCGTGCCGATCTCGGGCTGCGAAAAGACCGCGGTGGCGATCGTATCATGGTCGGGCGCGGTCGGGTTGCCCTTGAAGGCGGTCTCGACGAAACACATCGCCTCGTGGATCGCCACTGGCGTCAATTGCACGCGATTGGTGACGTCGCCGATCGCCCAGATGTTGTCGATGTTGGTGCGCGAATATTGGTCGACATTGATAGCGCCGATCTTGGTCATCTCGATGCCGACGCCCTCAAGACCCATGTTTTCGGTGTTGGGGAGACGCCCGATGGCGAGCATGACCTGATCGACCGTCAGCATCTTGCTGCCTGTGACGACCGCGTCGAGGCGACCGTCCGGACGCTTCCTGACCCATTCGGATACGGCATGGCAGAGGATTTTTATCCCCTTCTTTTCCATCGTCTCGTGCAGCATGCGCCTGAGATCCATGTCGAAGCGGGAGAGGATCTCCTTGCCGCGATAGACCAGCGTGGTGTCGACGCCGAGGCCGTGAAAGATGTTGGCGAATTCGACGGCAATATAGCCGCCGCCCTCAATCATGATCGCCTTCGGCAATTCGTCGAGATCGAACGCCTCGTTGGAAAAGATACAATGCTCATGGCCGGGCAGAGCCGGGTGCGGTGCCGGGCGGCCGCCAGTGGCGATGAGAATCTGGTCGGCGGTGACGGTGCGGTCCTCACCGAGAAGATGCACCGCATGCGGATCGACCAGCATGGCGCGCGAATGAAACGTCTCGCCGCCGACGCCTTGGACATTCTTCCTGTAGATGGCTTCCAGCCGGCTGATCTCGCGATCCTTGTTGGCAACCAATGTCTGCCAGTCGAAGCTCGCCTGCGGCACGGTCCAGCCGTAACCCGCGGCGTCGGCAAAGTGTTCGGGAAATTGCGAGGCATAGACATAGAGCTTCTTCGGCACGCAGCCGCGAATGACGCAGGTGCCGCCATAGCGGTATTCCTCGGCAATGCCGACGCGCTTTCCGAGTGCCGCCGCCACGCGCGCCGCCCTCACCCCGCCAGAGCCGCCGCCGATGACGAAAAGATCGTACTCGTAACCGGCCATGGTGCGGCTCCTTGCCCTTCAAAATGTTTGAGACAGGTAGGCTGCAAACCACCAAAAGAAAAGCCCGGACCACCACGCCGCGCATGCTGTCGGACGCGCAACGAAGGCCGGGCTTTCCGGTCTAGCAGCGATAACGCCGCCGGAAAATACGCTCAGTTCTTCGGTGCTTCCGGCTCCGTACCAGCCGCAGGAGCCGCGGCATTTGCCGGCGCTGCGGCCTTTGCTGCCGCGGCCAGCGTTTCGCCGACCTGCTGGGCGAGATCGCGAGCGACGCCGTTCTGCCAGATGTCGGCGGCCTTGAGCAAGTCACGCGTCACGGCTGGGCCGCTGTCGAGCAGCTTCTTGCCGGAATCGGAATTGTAGAAAGCGGCGATTTCGGTAAGCTCTTTTTCGGAAAATACCTTGGCATAGGCCAAGGCCGCTTCCTTCTCGAGATCGGCGCGGCGCGAGGCTAGGGCCAGAGCCTTTTCGCTGACCGTTCTGCCGATCAGTTCCTGCATGTCCGGGTTCTTTTGGATAAGCTGCTGCTGAAGCGCGGCGGCGGCCTGCGGCAGGATGTTGTCGAACGGGTCGGTCGCGTGGATCGCCGCGACCGCGGCGCGGGCCGCCTTCAGATGCCCGTCGGTGACGTCCTGCGAGAACGCCGGCGATGAAAGCGCAAAGACGGCTGAAGCTGCCAGAATGGCAGAAAAACGGCGAACCCGGTTATGCAACATCATGATCGATAGAACTCCCTGGTTTTCGGGCGGCATGGACGGTTTGGATGCCGTCGCCGGCTATGATAGCCGCTGATGCCAGCCCGATGAAAAGACCATGCTCGACCACCCCCGGAATGGCATGGAGAGCATTCGAAAGCGCTCTTGTATCCGGAATGCGGCCAAAAGATGCATCGAGGATAAAATGGCCGCCGTCTGTAACAAAAGGCTGGCCCCCCGTCATCCTCAATGTGACGGGACCGGAAAGGCCGAGCCTTCCGGCTGCCGCGGCGATCGCGATTTCCGTGGCACGCAGGCCGAACGAGTTGACCTCGATGGGCAGTGGAAAACGGCCGAGCGTCTCGACCATCTTCGAACGGTCGGCAATCACGATCATGCGGGCGGAAGCCGCCGCCACGATCTTTTCGCGCAGCAGCGCGCCGCCGCCGCCCTTGATCAATGTCAGCGCCGGATCGATCTCGTCGGCGCCGTCGATGGTAAGGTCGAGTTCGGGCGTTTCCTCCAGTGTCGAAAGCGGCACGCCAAGCTCGCCGCAGAGGATGGCGGTGCGCTCCGAGGTCGGCACGCCGATGATGGTAAGGCCGGTGGCGACCTTTTCGGCGAGCAGCCGCACGAACTCCTCGGCCGTCGAGCCGGTGCCGATGCCAAGCCGCATGCCACCAGTCACATGGGCAAGTGCCGCCCGCGCGGCCTCGACCTTCAGTTGCCTCGCATCCATATCTGCTCCGGATTTCGCTTGTTTCGGCGCTCCTAGCATCTTTGCCCGTCCGATCAAAGGCTCTGCCCTGTGGATTGACCAAGCACTGCTTGCCTGGATGGGCTGCAGCGGCTATCGCCTGCCGGCAGCGCAATCGTCACAGGACAGGCCATGACCCGACCGATCATCGTGTTCGACCTCGACGGGACGCTGATCGACACAGCGCCGGACCTGCTTGACAGCCTCAACCACAGCCTTGCCGCCAGCGAACTCGCAGCCGTCGACGAGGCCGGCTTCAAGCGTTTCGTCGGCCATGGTGGCCGGGTGATGATCGAGCGCGCGCATGCTGCGCAGCAAAGATCGCTGGCGGTAGAGGAACACGACCGATTGTTAAAGCTGTTCCTCGATCACTACACCGACAACATCCCGGGTAAATCGCGCCCCTACCCCGGCGTCGTCGAGACGATCACCCGATTCGAAGCGGCCGGTTATCTCCTGGCCGTCTGCACGAACAAATACCAGGCCAACTCGGTGGCGCTGATCGAGGCGCTCGGCCTGGCGAAGCATTTCGCGGCGATTTGCGGTCAGGACACGTTTGCGTTCCGCAAGCCCGACCCGCGCCATCTGACCGAAACCATCGTTCTGGCCGGCGGCGACCCGCACCGCGCGCTGATGGTGGGTGATTCGCAGACCGACATTGATACGGCGAAAGCCGCCGGCATTCCCGTGGTGGCGGTCGATTTCGGCTACACCGACCGCCATGTGCGCGAATTCGAACCGTCGGCGGTAATCTCGCATTTCGATGCGCTGACGCTTGGTCTGGCCGAACGCCTGATTGCCGCTGCGGGGCACTGAACGACGGCGACCGGGTCGTTCCCGGCGGGGTTGCATTCGGTCTTCGTCGGAACGCCCGGACATCGCCTTGACTTCCTCTGTCGGCCTCCCTTATATCGCGGCGCGCTTGGCCTTCGGGCAACGAGCGGGCGATTAGCTCAGCGGGAGAGCACACCCTTCACACGGGTGGGGTCGCAGGTTCAATCCCTGCATCGCCCACCAATACCCCGCAGCTTTTCGAGGCTGCCTCCAGTTCTCCGTCCAAGCCGACAACAATGCGGCGCGTCGGCACGGCGCTAGATTGTCGCGCTCATTGCCGAATCCGGAACAAACCTGCATGGCCGCGAGTTTCTCCTCGTCGAAGTGTGAGGGAAAGCCATGTTCAGATTTGTTTTGGCGGCCGCCGTGCTGCTTGTCGGCGGATCGGCGTTTGCCGCAGACGGAAGTCCGTTGCCGCCGCAGAATGCCAGGAAACTGTCGGAAATAATTGCCAAGGTCGAGCAGCGCGGCGACTTTCGCTACGTTGACGAGGTCGGCTGGGACAGCGGCGCCTACACCGTCACCTATTACACGACCGACAAGGCGAAGGTCGAAATCACCTACGATCCGGTTACAGCCGAGCCGAAATAGATCGCGGCCATCTTCCTCCAGGCGATACGTGCGGCCGGCTTTCTTAAAGGATCCGGAACAATTCCGGCAACTAGGTTACAGCGCAGCTTAAGGACGATCCTTCGGAAGCGGCGGCGCCGTAGCTTCACCAGAGTGGAGCGACGGTTCCTGCACGCTTTTCGGCATCCCCTTGCGCCGATGCGCCTTTGATGGCTGACTGCGGCGTGATCATTGAGCCGCACGGGGGTGGGCATGGCGACGGCAAAGCATGTGGTAAAACGCGTTCTTATGATGCTCGCCGGCTATTTCGTTGCGGTGCTGGTCGGACTGATTGCCGTGGCCACGATCTATGGTGCATTGAGTTCGCTGCCTGATGCACCGGCGTATTTCGATTTCATGGGGGTCTCGCCCATCGCGGCGCTGGTCGTGCCGCCGCTCGGCATGTTCATCTATTTCCTGACGATCATACTGACCGGCCTGCAGACGCTGATCTTCGCGTTGATCGCCGAATCGTTTTCGCTGCGCAGTTTTTGGCTGCACATGTTCTTCGGCGCCGCAGCAGCGGCTGCCGGCTTCGTCCTGATCTGGCCGAGCGCGCCGGAGGACCTCAGCCCCGAGCGCTGGGCCGATATCGGCATCATCGCCGCCGCCGGCCTTGTCGCCGGTCTGGTCTACTGGCTGATCGCCGGGCGCGAATCCGGCTTCCGACGCCCGTTCTCTCTGCGTTAGGGTCCTCAGCTCGCCGGCGAGCGCACTGCTTCCGTGCTGTCGAGTGCCTGCTGCAGCCGCGTGTCGCGGTCGTAGACGTCGCTGAAATATTCGACATTGCCGGACATATCAGGCCAGGCGGTGAAATAGGCGACATAGACCGGGATCGTGCGCGCCACCTTTTCGGTAGAATGTCCGTGCTTCAGCTTCTCCGCGATATAGTCGACCGAGGTGCCGAGCACGGCCGCCGCCATGCCGCGCGGATCGTGCAGACGAACGCAGCCATGGCTGAGCGCGCGCATGTCACGCTGGAAAAACGACTTTTGCGGCGTATCGTGCATGTAGATTGCATGCTTGTTGGGGAACAGGATCTTCAGTTCGCCCAGCGCATTGGCCTCGCTCGGCAGCTGGCGCACGCCATAAGGTATTTTCGCGCCATAGGCGCCCCAGTTGACTGAGGAGGAGGGAATGCGCTTGCCGCGCGCGTTGACCACTTCGTAGCCGGCGCGGTCGAGATAGCCGGGATCCCTGCGCAGCCGGGGCAGCATCTCGTTGACGAGGATCGACTGCGGCACACCCCAATAGGGATGGAAGTCGACCTGCTCAACCTGATCGTAGAAGAAGGATGTCTGGTTGGTGGTCTTGCCGATGACGACGCGGGTCTTCAGCTTCTCCTCGCCATTTTCGATGTAGCTTGCCGTGAAGGCCGGCTGGTTGATGAAGACACGCGGACTGCCGAGATCGGATGGCAACCAGCGCAACTCTTCCAGCGCGACCTGCACCTTTTGAATCTTGTCGGCCTTGGACGTCCCGACCAGCGCTGCGACGGTGCGCGGACCGATGACGCCGTCGCCCTTCATGCCAGCCTTTTTCTGCACCGCCTTGATGACCGGCACCAGTTCCGGATCATAGACCTCGCTGGTGGCGAGCCTGGCCAATATCTCGCCATAGGCGCCGCCCATCTCGTCGTCGAGATTGCGCGCGATCTTGGTCAGTAGCTTCGGCAGTTCGGGGCTGGTCTGCCCCGGTTTCAGCAACAGCTTGGGGTCAACGACGATCTCGTCGTCGGCGCTGGCCTGAAGTGATTCCAGTTCGACGCGCAGCGCCTGGTATTCCGCGTTCTGCGGATGCCGTGATTCGAGATAGGTGCGCACTTGCTGGGTGCGCGCCAGCGTTTTCAGCACGCTCTCCATGTCGAGCGGCTTGGCCGGGAAATCATAATAGCCGGTGATGCGATTGGGATCGACGCGGCCGTTTTGCGCGTCATGGACATAGCGCAAGACGCGCGCCGACAGCGCCATCTCGAAGCGGGCTAGCTCCTTCAGCCGCGCATCGGCGCTGCCGGTCGATGCGCCGGCGGCAGGCACTTCAACCGTATAGTCGGCCGGCGTGAGGCCATAGCTCGTTGCCTCGCCAAGCACCCGCACCGCATCCTGCGCGCGGCTGTTGGCAGTGGCTCCCGTCACCCAGATGAAATCTGGATTGGCCGAGTAATAGGCGATGAGCGTCTTGGCGATGTCCTTCTCAGCGTAGAGTTCGTAGTCATCGAGCCCGGCAATCGCTTCGCGGAAGGCAGCACCGGTGGCGGAAGACGGCTGGAAGGCGGCGTCCTGCGGCATTGCCGGCTCCGGCGTTGCTGTCAGCGGAGAGAAGTCGACGCGTACAAGCGGATCGCTCTTGTAGGTGTAATAGGACGGGCTGCTGATACGAGAGGCAGCGGGCGCCATTGCATTTGGCTTGTATTTCGGCTTCTGCCTTGATGGCGGCGGGGGGAAATCACCTTGCGGCGCGTGCCTGATACCACCGCCGAAAAGCCTCTCGAAAAGCCCTTGCGCGTCTGCCTGGGGCACGCCGAAGGCCAGCATTGCCGCGACCGCCGCAAGCGGCATCACGGTTGCTTTGTTTTCGAGGAATTTCATGGATCACCCGCTCCGGCTGCAACCGGCTCCCGTTCCGCATCGCTTGACGGTCTCGCCCGCACCGCATGACGGATGTAAGACGCGACTACACCGATTCATACTGATTTCGTTAAGCTTTCATAAATTTCGGAAGGTCTGTTGCAGAACAGTTTCACAACGCTGTGACAACCGAAGCGAATTGGATCCGCCCCGGTTCCAGGAAATGGTGCACAGGTCAGGCGTTGGCGCCACCGTCGATGGTCAGTGCGGCGCCTGTCACGAAGCGCCCTTCGGGGGCCTGCCAGCCAGGCGACCATGCCGGCGATCCCTTCAGCCTTGCCGAAGCGAGGCGTCGCGCATCGCGCGCAGCCCTGCTGGCGACTGTCGCCGGTGCGATGGCAGCGTGGAAGGTGATGGCCGGCACTGACACGTGACAAACGCCGGCAGCGTTTAATGCAGCGATACCGACTCCCGGTGTTCGGCAAGGAAGCCGACCGCACGCTCGACCACGCCCCTATCGGCGAGAATGCGGCGATGGCCGAGCCCATCGGCCCAGTAAAGCCGCACATGGTCGCCGGCGCCGGCATAGAGCCTTGCATGGTCGGCGGACACTTCGCGGTCGTCTGGCGCATGGATGACCAGCGTTGGCACCGGCGTGCTGGCAAGCTGGCGGTCGCCGGTGAATTCGTGCAGCGGCCGGCCGGCGATGCGTTCGACCCGGTCGGCCATGGCGGCATGCGAGCGTGGGCCGACACTGAGCATGCGGCTGAAATCATCGAAAATCGCCGGCAGGGAACTCGGCGCCGCGATCAGCACCAGCCGCTCGGCCGCCAGTGGCGGAATATTCTTGACCGAACCGACGACGGCATTGGCGGCGACGGCACCGCCGAAGGAATGACCGACGACCGCCACGAACGGGCCGAACCATTCGCCGGTCATCCGTGCGGCTTCAACAGCGCTGACCAATGTGAGCCGGCGGCCCTGCGATTGGCCGTGGCCCGGCAGGTCGAGCGAGACAACCTTATAACCGGCGTCGCGATAGGCTTCGATCAGCGTACGCATATATTCGGTGCGCGAACGCCAGCCATGGATGACGAGCACCGTGCCGGCGGCCCGCCTGCCCGGCTCCGGCCTGAATTCATGCACCATGACGCAGCCGTTTTTAGTCTTCAGCCGATGATGGCGCGCCTCGGCCATGAAGCCGGCGGCGCGGTCGACGGCGCGTCGCTCGCCGTCGCTGAGAATTTTGGCGTTCGGCGTGCGGCAGAACAGTTCGAATGCCGCGCGCCCGGTAAGGCGCGGAGCCACGTGCTCAGCAGCGGCAAACACGCCCCGGATGACCTTCAATCCAAATGATGCCATAGTGGCGATCCATCCATTCGTTCAAGCATGAACATAATAGTTCAAACATGAACATTAAACAAGAGCTACCCTGGGACAACCCGCGTTTTCGCAACTGGGTCGCAGTGGCGCGCGCCTGCCATGTGCTGGAGCGCACGCTGGCGGTGAAGCTCGCGCCGCTGGACCTGAAGCCGGCGCAACTCGACGTGCTGATGAACCTATACCGCCATCCCGGCATGTCGCAGCACGATCTCGCCCGCCGACTGCTGGTCGGCCGCTCCAACGTCACCATGCTGCTGCCGCAACTCGAGACACGCGGGCTGCTGCGCCGCGAAGGCGATCAGAAAGACAAGCGGGTGCTGCGGCTGACCTTGACCGAAGCCGGCACGGAACTGCTGATGCAGGCGCTGAAGGTCCATATAGCCCTGATCGAGAAGGCGATGAGCCAGTCGACGCCGGAGCAATGCGACATGATCGGCGAGCAGATGCGCAAGATTGCCGACGTCCTCAAGGAAGCGTAAGCAGACTCGCAAGGCTATCCGCTCACCACATCGACTTTTTCGCGCGCTCCGGCCATTCCTTGTCGTAAGCCTCGCCGTCGATGCCTTTCCGGCTGGTGATTTCCAGGATTTTCCCAGGTGTCGGCAACGACTTCGGATCGATGTGCCTCGCCGGGTTCCAGAGTTCCGACCGGACAATGGCGCGAGCGCACTGGAAATAGACCGAATCGACCTTGATGACCGTGACCGAGCGCGCCGGCTTGCCGTCGACGCTGAACGAGGCGCAGAGCGCGGCATCCGTGGTGATGTGGGCGCGGCCGTTGACGCGCAGCGTTGTGCCGGAGCCTGGGACCAGGAACAACAGGGCGACGCGCGGATCGCGAATGATGTTTTTTAGCGAATCGGCACGGTTGTTGCCGCGCCGGTCCGGCATCATCAGGGTTTTCGGATCGTGGATGCGGATGAAGCCGGCGACATCGCCGCGCGGCGAGCAATCCAGCCCTTCCGGCCCGCTAGTCGCGAGCGCGGCAAAAGGCGAGGCCTCGATGAAGGCGGCGTACTCGGGGATCACATGGTCGAGTTCCTTGACGAGCGAGGTCTCGCCGGGCTGGCCATAGAGCGCTTCGAGCTGTTCGACCGTGGTAATGACGGACATGTTTTCGTCTCCGCGTATCCGCCGCCGCTACTCGATCTCGGTGACGTTTTGACGACGGGGCCTGGGCCGGCGCTACCGATCGCGGCTTAGCCCCTTGTCTTCCAGCTCGGCGAGATAGGCGGCCCAGCGGGCGTCCTTCTCATGACCCAGCGTGTGCAGGTAATCCCAGGTGAAGATGCCGGTATCGTGGAAATCGTCGAAGGTGATGCGGACGGCATAGTTGCCGACCGGTTCGATCTTCAGGATCGCAACGTTGCGCTTGCCGGGAACGGTCACGCGCTGTTCCGGCGAATGGCCCTGCACTTCGGCCGATGGCGAGGCAACGCGCAGCAGCTCCGCCGGCAGTTCGAATGGCTGATGGTCCGGGAATGTCACGGTAAGCAGCTTGCGGTCCTTCGAGACCCTGAGTTCCTTCGGCGCCGTCATGGTGATAAGTTCCGCATCATCTGTCCTTCCCTACGCCGCTTCGCGTAGCGGGGAAAGGCCGCTTCGAAACTTCCGACACAATCTGTCGGCGGCGCGATGTGACCTAGGATCGAAACTTCTTATCTTGAATGGCAGGTTGGATCGTATCACATAGCCATATATAACGATGCCGTTCGCAGCCACGGGAAACGCACCAGCATGGACATGATCGATCCTTTTGGTCGCACGATCAGCTATCTGCGCGTGTCGGTCACCGACCGCTGCGACTTCCGCTGCACCTATTGCATGGCCGAGGACATGGCGTTCCTTCCCAAGAAGGATCTGCTGTCGCTGGAAGAGCTCGACCGGCTATGCACGGTTTTCATCGAAAAGGGCGTCAGGAAACTGCGTCTTACCGGCGGCGAGCCGCTGGTGCGCAAGAACATCATGCACCTGGTGCGCCAGATTTCGCGTCATCTCGAAAGCGGCGCCCTGGAAGAGCTGACGCTGACCACCAACGGCTCGCAGCTTTCGCGCTTTGCCGCTGAACTCGCCGATTGCGGGGTCAAGCGGATCAACGTCTCACTGGACACCCTGGACCCGGAAAAATTCCGCGAGATTACCCGCTGGGGCAATCTCGACAAGGTCATGGATGGCATCGACGCTGCGCAGGCAGCGGGGCTGAAGGTAAAGCTCAATGCGGTGGCGCTGAGGGATTTCAATGACGCCGAGCTGCCGGAGATGCTGCGCTGGGCGCACGGCCGCGACATGGAGTTGACTGTAATCGAAACCATGCCGATGGGCGAGATCGACGCCGACCGTACCGACCAGTATCTGCCGCTGTCGCTGCTGCGCGCGGCACTTGAGCGGGAATTCACGCTGACCGACATTCCCTACAAGACCGGTGGTCCGGCCCGCTATGTCCACGTCTCTGAGACTGGTGGCAGGCTCGGCTTCATCACGCCGATGACGCATAATTTCTGCGAGAGCTGCAACCGCGTCCGGCTGACCTGCACCGGCACGCTCTATATGTGCCTCGGCCAGGAGGATGCCGCCGATCTGCGCGCACCGTTGCGTGCCTCCGAAGGCAACGAACTGGTTGCCGACGCCATCGATGAAGCCATTGGCCGCAAGCCGAAGGGACATGATTTCATCATCGACCGCCGCACCAACCGTCCCTCGGTGTCGCGGCACATGAGCGTCACCGGCGGCTGAGCCTCTCGATCACACCGCCGAATAAACCCTGCCGCTATTGCGAGGAGGTTGTAACAAGCCCCCGAAGGCCGTGGACCAGCCCTTTGACGTTGCTGTTTTGCAGTCGGCTGGTAGAGGCTGATGCAGGACCACAGTGGTAATGCCCTTGCTTCTTTCCCCAAATCTTCGCGGCGCGCTGTTCATGGTGGTGGCCATGATTGGTTTCACCCTTAACGACGCGATCACCAAAGTCTCGTCGGAATCCATGAACATGGCGCAGGTCATGCTGATCCGCGGCGCTTTCGCCTCGCTTTTCGTGGGCCTGCTTGCCTGGCAGCGCGGTGCGCTTGCCCTGCCCGGCTCGATGCTGCAGCCGATGGTGGCGATACGCGTGATCGGCGAAGCCGGTGCTACCGTGTCGTTCCTGGTTGCTTTGGCGCAGCTGCCGATCGCCAACGTCTCGGCCGTGCTGCAGGCACTGCCGCTGGCGGTGACGATGGGCGCAGCACTTGTGTTCAACGAAGGCGTCGGCTGGCGGCGCTGGCTGGCCATCGCCATCGGCTTTGCCGGCGTGCTGATCATCGTACGGCCCGGCTTCGAGGGGTTCAGCATCTATTCGCTGCTGGCGCTGGCCTGCGTCGCCTGTTGTGCGGTGCGGGACCTTGCCACCAAGCGGATACCGCAAGCCATTCCGACATTGCTGGTGTCGACCGCCACGGCGCTTGCCATGACAGTGCTCGGCGCGGCGCTGCTTTCGCCAATGGGCGGGTGGACACCGATGACGGGAGAAAGCACGGCGTCGCTGGCATTGGCCGCAGTGCTCGTGGTCATCGGTTACCAGTTCATCATCATGGCGATGCGGGTGGGCGACATCTCGTTCATCGCGCCGTTCCGCTACACGGCCCTGCTCTGGTCGATCCTGCTTGGCCTGTTCATTTTCGGCGACGTCCCCGACCTGCCCATGATCCTCGGCGCCAGCGTCATTGTCGGCTCTGGCCTCTATGCACTTTACCGCGAACGGATTGTCGGCCGGCGAAAGACAGCCGCCGAAAGCGCTGGACCTGATATGGCGCCGGACGGCATATAGGCTTGCCGTTCGCGGCGAGTGACCGCATGGACGATAGACGATGACCAAAGAGATTGCCGGCACGACCTTGCCCGGGCCGAACGTCTGTTGCAAAGCATGAAGTCATGATGAGACGCGTCTTCGGTATCACCGGCTGGAAGAATTCCGGCAAGACGACACTGACGGAAAAGCTGGTTTCCGAACTCGTTCGGCGTGGCTGGAAAGTCTCGACGGTAAAACACGCCCACCACGATTTCGACATCGACAGACCGGGGGCGGACAGCTTTCGCCATCGGCAGGCCGGAGCCACGGAAGTCGCCATTGTGTCGGACAGGCGCTGGGCCCTGATGCACGAATTGCGCGGTGAGGACGAGCCGACGCTGGACGCGATGCTGTCGCGGCTCGGCACCTCCGACATCGTGCTGGTCGAGGGCTACAAGCGCGAGGCGCACAGCAAGATCGAAACGCGCCGGTTGGAGGCCAAGGACCGGGCACCGCTTTCGGCAAATGATCCGCATATCGTCGCCATCGCCGCCGATTTCGCCATAGCGGGCCAAAGCCTGCCCGTCTTCGATCTCGACGACACGAAATCGATAGCCGACTTCATCGAGCGCACGACAGGTTTGACGCGCTGAGCCACTGCCGAAGGAGCAATCGGCCGTCCCCTATTCCTCGTTGGTATGCCTGCCCCAACGTCAGCATTGTCTGGGAATGCGAAACCCCGCAAGCAACGGTTTTACGGTTGCTTTTTCTTGGGAAAGAATGGGAGTATCGCGCCAGCGGGCGGTCAAAAGAACCGCCCACGGAGCCGTTTGGAACGACGGCCGGGAACATACAGAGAGGACCATCATGCGTACTGCACTGCGTATAGCGCTCGCCGCATCGGCCGCGCTGCTGACCTTGGGCGTTGCCCAGGCTCAGGAAAAAACCTTGAGGATCGGCACGGAGGGAGCCTATCCGCCGTTCAACAACCTGACCGCTGATGGCCAGCTCGTGGGCTTCGATATCGATATCGCCAAGGCACTTTGCGACGAGATGAAGGTGAAATGCACTTTCGTCGCGCAGGACTGGGACGGCATCATCCCGGCGCTTCAGGCCGGCAAGTTCGACGCGATCGTCGCCTCGATGTCGATTACGCCGGAGCGTGCCGAGAAGGTCGACTTCACCAACAAATACTACAACACGCCGCCGGCGATCGCCGCGCCCAAGGACAGCGACATCAAAGGCGTGACCAAGGAGGACTTGGCCGGCAAGACGATCGGCGTGCAGGCGTCCACCACCCACTTCAATTATTCAACCAAGGCTTATACCGACAGTACAATCAAGCCATACCCGACCGCGCAGGAATATCAGCTCGATCTCGCCAATGGCCGCGTTGATGCGGTCAACGACGATATCACTGTTCTCGAAGGCTGGCTCGCCACGCCGGACGGTGCTTGCTGTAAGCTGATCGGTGCGATCACGCCCGACATCGAGATCCATGGTCCGGGCGCCGGCATCGCCGTACGCAAGGGCGATACCGAGTTGGTCAATCAGTTCAATAAGGCGATCGACGCCATCCGCGCCAACGGAAAGTACAAGGAGATCAACGACAAGTACTTCAAGTACGACGTCTACGGCGGCGAGTCCTGATCCTTCCGGGACGACAGCGAACGGCGGGACATCCCCGCCGTTTGCGCAAGGCGCGGCGCGCGAGGGGTGACGCCGCGCTGCTGTCAAGAGAGCCCATAAAGGAGAACAGGCAGGCGGATGCAAAGCGTTTGGACGCTGCTCAGTTGGGGACCCGAAGGCTGGCTCGACGACATCGCCTATGGTGTTTTCATCACCGTTTCGCTTGCAGCCGCGACCCTGCCTGTCGGTCTGGTGATCGGCTTTCTGGTTGCACTGGCCAAGCAATCCAACGAGCCGTCGCTGCGGCTGGCCGGCAATATCTACACCACGATCTTTCGTGGATTGCCCGAGCTGCTGACCCTGTTCATGATCTTTTACGGCGCGCAAATTGGCATCCAGCAGTTGATGCGCCTGTATGACCCGACCGCTGCGGTCGAAGTGAACGCTTTTGTTTCCGGCATGATCGCGCTCGGCGTCGTCTTCTCGTCCTACGCCAGCGAGGTCTTCCTCTCCGCGTTCCGCGCCATCCCTAAGGGACAGTATGAGGGCGGCTATTCAGTTGGCCTGTCGGGCTGGCAGACGATGCGACTTGTGGTGCTGCCACAGCTTATCCGTATCGCGTTGCCGGGTCTTGCCAATCTGTGGCTCATCCTGCTCAAGGATACAGCGCTGGTATCCGCCATCGGTCTTGCCGACATACTGCGGCAAGCGGGCGTCGCGGCCCGCGTGACCAAGCACGCATTCCTGTTTTTTGGGGTCGCTGCTCTTATCTATCTGCTCCTCGCCATCATCTCGTCCTTCGGCATCAATGCCATTGAACGCAGGGTTGGCCGACAACAGGTGCAACGATGAGCGCGGCAGCAGCCGACGTGGCGACCAAGGTCGAAAAACCGCCAGCAATCCCGCGCGGCTGGTCCCGGCAACGTGTATTGGGATATGCGTTGGTCGGTCTCTGGATCGTGCTCGGCATCGGCATGATTGTATACTTGGTCGAGGCTTGGAATTCCGAACTCTTCCAAAAATACGGCCCGGGCTACATCTCTGGCCTTGGCGTGACTCTTACGCTTGTCGCTGTGTCGATCGTGTTGGGAGCCGTCCTCTCAGTTCCTGTCGCCTACGCGCGGATGTCCAGGAACCGGATCCTGTCCAGCTTTGCCTACGCTTATGTCTACTTCTTCCGCGGCACTCCGCTTTTGACCCAAGTCTTTCTTATCTACTATGGAGTGGGTTCGTTTCGACCGGCACTTGAAGCTGTCGGCCTGTGGGGCTTTTTTCGTGAAGCCTGGTACTGCGCCATTTTCTCGTTCACCCTCAATACGGCAGCCTATCAGGCTGAGATCCTGCGCGGCGCAATCGAGAGCGTCCCCAGGGGTCAGTGGGAAGGCGCTGCCTCGCTTGGCCTGCACAAACTGCAAACACTGCGCAAGATCATCCTGCCACAGGCGCTGATCGTGGCTCTGCGTCCCTATGGCAATGAGATCATCCTGATGATCAAAGGCTCCGCCATCGTGGCCCTCATCACCGTGTATGATCTGATGGGCATTACGAAGCTCACCTATTCGCGCACTTTCGACTTCCAGTCCTATATCTGGGCGGCGATCATCTATCTGATCATTGTCGAGATACTCCGCCACGCGGTCGAGTGGATAGAACGGCGCATTACCATACATCTGCACCGCTGACTCCCATAGCTTTGCCTGATCCGCTAAGAAGTCCGGAAACAGGCTTGAAGGGATTCGAAAATATGGCATCGGTGGCATTTCTCGGTCTTGGCGTCATGGGCTATCCAATGGCCGGACATCTCAGGAACAAGGGCGGCCACGACGTCACCGTCTATAACCGCACCAAGGAAAAGGCCGAGCAATGGGTTGCCCAGCATGGCGGCAGCGTCGCCAACACGCCGACTGAGGCGGCCGACGGCAAGGACTTTGTCTTTTGCTGTGTTGGCAATGATGACGACCTGCGCGCGGTGACGATTGGAGCCGAGGGTGCGTTCCAGACGATGAAGAAGGGGGCCGTCTTCATCGACAACACCACGGCCTCCGCTGAAGTCGCGCGCGAACTGGCGGAGACGGCGGTATTGGGCGGTTTCTCGTTCCTCGACGCACCGGTCTCCGGCGGTCAGGCCGGCGCCGAAAACGGCGTGCTGACCGTCATGGTCGGCGGCGAACAGAAAGCCTTCGAGCTGGCGAAGCCTGTCATCGATGCTTATGCCCGCATGGTCGGGCTGATGGGTCCGGCCGGCTCGGGCCAGCTCACCAAGATGATCAACCAGATCTGCATCGCCGGTCTTGTCCAAGGGCTGGCCGAGGGCATCCATTTCGGCAAGAAGGCCGGGCTTGACATCGAGAAAGTCATCGAGGTTATCTCCAAGGGAGCGGCCGGCTCATGGCAGATGGAGAACCGCTACAAGACGATGAATGCCGGCAAATATGATTTCGGCTTCGCTGTCGACTGGATGCGCAAGGATCTCGGCATCTGCCTGGCGGAGGCCGACCGCAACGGCGCCAAGCTGCCGGTGACGGCACTTGTCGACCAATTCTACAAGGATGTGCAGGGGATGGGCGGCAAACGCTGGGACACGTCCTCTTTGCTGGCGCGATTGGAAAAGTAGGTCTCGTCGTGGCCGAGTTGTCGCCTCAATCCAGCGCCGAGGAAATTGTCGACCATCTGCGCTCGATCGGCTCGGAGGAGAACCGCCTTGGCATGCTGCGCTACGGCATCAAGATCGAACGTGCGCTCGGCATCTCGCATGGCGTGCAGCGGCAGATTGCCAAGAAAATCAAGCGCAACCATGAGCGTGCCTTCGAGCTATGGCAGACAGGCATCATGGAAGCGCAGTTCATCGCTTCGGTCACGGCCGATCCGAAGCGGTTCTCTACCGCGGATGCAAGACGATGGGCGGCGACTTTCGACTCGTGGGATATCGTCGACGGCGTCTCCGATCTCTTTGTCGATACGGATTGCTGGAGGGAGTTGATAAAGGAGTTCGCGGCCGACGAACGAGAGTTCATTCGGCGCACGGCTTTTGCCATGATGGCCTGGTCGGTGGTCCACCGGAAGAATGAACAAGAGGCGACCCTTCTCGACTTCCTGCCGATTATCGAAGCGCACGCCACCGATGGCCGCAATTTTGTGAAGAAGGCGGTGAACTGGGCGCTTCGTTCGATCGGCAAGCGATCGATGAATTTGCACGGCGCTGCCCTTGCCCTGGCACAAAAGCTGGCCGGTTCGAGCGACAAGACGGCGCGCTGGATCGGCAAGGATGCTGCAAGGGAGCTTTCCGATGCCAAGACGCTCGAGCGGCTCGCCAGGAAAGGCTGACCGGAGCCAAATCCGTTTTACTGAGGTGACGCCATCCACACGCGCCGATTTCGAGAACCTGTTCGAGCAGCCTGGCGCACCAAAATACTGCTGGTGCATGGCCTGGCGCCACCTCGAAAACCGCGAACATGCGTCGAACGATGAGAGAAGACGGGCCATGATGGCGCTCATCGAAGCTGGCACGCCGGTCGGCATTGTCGCTCATGCCGAAGGCAAGATGGTAGGCTGGTGCTCCGTGGCGCCACGCGAGACCTATCGCAAGCTGTGGCGGGAGCAGGACGACAGCGAGGCGGGCGTATGGTCAATCGTCTGCTTTTATGTGCCGAGGGCATTGCGCGGCAGTGGACTGGCAGGCGCACTGCTCGACGCGGCCATCGATCACGCCTTCGCCAAAGGTGCCAGGACGATCGAGGCTTATCCGGTCGACCAGACATCGCCGAGTTACCGGTTCATGGGCTTTAGAGACATGTTCGTGGCCCGAGGATTCCACGAGATCGGCATGGCCGGCTCGCGCCGCCATGTGATGCGGCTCGAACGTTGACGCGCTCGGCCACGGCAGCTTTACTCCTGTCAAATAGAGAGCACACGATGGGCAATCGTCTCAAATCGACAGCGGCGCTGGTGGCCGTGCTGATTTCCATCGCTGTGGGCAGCGCTTCCGCCGAACCCGCGCGCATATTCTGGAAGGACCTGCGCCCGGCCACCCAGCCCGCTGCCGAAAGTGTCGGATTGCCGATGGTCGCGGCAAAAATGCCTGATCGTGGTGAGACGCTGTCTCTCGATTTGCAGGACAAGACCGTCCAACTGGCGGGGTACGCGCTGCCGCTCGATCGTGACGGCGATCTCGTCTATCAGTTCCTGCTGGTGCCGTGGACAGGTGCGTGCAGCCACATGCCGATTCCGCCGCCCAATCAGATCGTCCTCGTCACGCCCGCCCGCCCCTACAGGATGTCGGAAGCCTATCAGCCGGTTTCCGTGACCGGCGCCCTGGAGCCAGGCATGGAGAAAAGTCAGCTCTTCATTCTCGACGGTGTCAGCGTGATCCAGTCGGGTTATACCGTACGCAAGGCGGCGGTGGCGGATGTCGATCTCGTGCCGGACACCATCACGCTGCCGGCAAACTCGCCGTGGATTTTCCTCAATAAAAAGAAGAATTAAGCGAAAAATCCTCAGGCAGCGTTGGCGCCCGATTCCTTGTCCAGAACCATGTAGTCCAGCGGCATTTCGGTCGTGTATTTGATCTGCTCCATGGCAAATGACGACGAGACGTCGCGGATCTCGATCTTGGCGATCAGCCGCTTGTAGAAGGCGTCGTAAGCGGCGATGTCGGGCACCACCACGCGCAAGAGATAGTCGACGTCACCGCTCATGCGGTAGAACTCGACCACTTCCGGAAATTCCTGGATGACCTCCGAAAAGCGCCGCAGCCATTCATGGCTGTGCGAATTGGTGCGGATCGACACAAATACGGTGACGCGCACATTGACCTTTTCATGATCGAGGATGGCGACGCGCCGCTTGATGACGCCCTCCTCCTCGAGCTTCTGGATGCGCCGCCAGCAGGGCGTGGTTGACAGTCCGACTTTCTTGGCGACATCGGCGACCGCGAGCGTCGCGTCCTCCTGCAAGAGGCGGAGGATTTTTCTGTCAAGACGGTCCATTGGGTGCTCCCACGGGGATAGACTAGGAATAGATTGGCTATAGTCCTTCTTATTTAGGCCATTCACAAGAAAGAAATTCTGCCATATGGCGTAAAAGCAAGTGATTTCTTGCTCACGCCTCAGCCGAGGCGATAGCGGATTTCCGATCTCAGAAACGGCAGCAAATCGATTTCAAACCACGGATTGCGCTTCAGCCAGCCGGTGTTGCGCCACGACGGATGCGGCAGCGGCAGCACTTTCGGGTTGCTGGGCGCATTCCAGATGGTGCGCCAATCCATCACCGTCTCCGTCAGCGAGGGCCGGCGCGCGGCGCCCATGTGCCAGGATTGTGCATAGCTGCCGATCGTCAGCACCAGGTCGATATGCGGCATCAGCGCCATCAGCGGCGCACGCCAGGCCGGTGCACACTCGCGGCGCGGTGGCAGGTCGCCGCCCTTGGCATCCTGGCCGGGAAAGCAAAAGCCCATCGGCACGATGGCGAACTTTGTCGTGTCGTAGAATTCTTCGCTGCTGACGCCCAGCCAGTTCCGCAACCGATCGCCGGAGGCGTCGGTGAACGGCATCCCTGACATATGCACCTTGGTGCCCGGTGCCTGGCTGGCAATCAGGATGCGGGCGCTCGACGACGGCCTGAGCACCGGGCGCGGCCCGTGTGGCAACGGGAGGCCGACCGGGTTTTCGACGCAGATACGGCAGGCGCGTACCCTGGCCGCAAAGTTTTCCAGCTCTTCGCTCATTCTCGGGAGCTCATTCTCAGGCGGCGGCGCTCGGCCGGCTCGAGACTGCCTGATGCCAGCGCAGCACGTTGGCACAATCTTCCGGCACCTTGATACGCGCCGGCTTCATGAAGTCGATGGCAATCAGCCCGGTGACGTCGGCGATCGAATAGGCGTCGCCGGCAACGAATTCCCGGTTCGCCAACTCGTCGTCGAGGAGTCTCAGGAATCCGATGGCTTTCGGCTTGTTGGCCTCGCCCCATTCGGGGATTTGTGGAATCTCCCATTCCGTCATCGCCGGATGGATGTGCCGGAACGCGGCAGTGACGCAACTGAGCAAGTTGAGCTCCATGCGTCTTTGCCACATCTCGACCAGCGCTTTGCCGAGCGCGCCGCGGCCGAACAAAGCCGGTTCCGGATTCAGTTCCTCAAAATAGCGGCAGATGGCGACAGATTCGGTGATGACGGTGCCGTCGTCGAGTTCGAGCACCGGCAGGCGCTGCAGCGGGTTGCGCGAACTGACCGGCTGCCTTCTGTGCTCCAGCGAGCCCATGTCGACGGGCACCAGCGGAACCTCAAGCCCCTTTTCGGCAAGGAAGACGCGAACCCGCCGTGGATTGGGCGCCCGGCCGCCGTCGAAGAGTTTCATTCCATTCCTCCTATCGGATCGGCCCAAAACCGGAATCGATTTCCGCAAAGCACGATGCGAATCAAGAATTCCAGCGCATGCCTTGTGCGTCCTAATGGACGCACGTCGCTCTGATCAGGTCTGTTGCAACAAACTATAGGATTGACCATCACCGGAAGCGAAAAATTTCTCGCAAGGCATCGCCAATCGAAGCCAAAGTGCCGTGCTTCCTTTCGGTCACTTCGTGATCGTGGCTCTCGCGCCAATCGTGCGGCGCGTCGAAAGTACCGGCCCAGATGCCGGCCTTGCCGGAGCGGGCAGCGGCTTCCTCGGTTTCGAAATCGCCATAGGCAACCGCCCAGCCGGCCTCAATCTGGGCGCGATTGAGATCCTTGCCGTGGGCGTTGCAGTCGCCGAGCAGCCGGCCGTAGCGATCGCGCTGCCAGCCGGTGCAGGAGACGAGTTTGCCTGATATTAGACCCACCAGCGACTGCCGCGCCAGCTTACCGCAGGGATAGTCGGCGCCGTCCTTGCGGCAGACTTGCGAATATTCGGGCGCGTCAATGCCGCGCATGCGGATGCGTTCGGTACCGAGCGTGATCGTATCGCCGTCATTGACGACGGCTGCACCCTCCGTCTTGCGCATTTCGATCCGGTCAAGGCGCGCCGCCAGAAGGATCAGCAGACCGAGGAGGATGACGGTCAGTGCGTAGTCCACCAGCCGGCGCCAAAGGCTTCGCGGCCGCGGCGAGACGTATCACTGTCGCGGTCGCCGCGAGCACGAACGGCTCATATGGCAAACCGTTGGTTAATCATTCGAACGTAGCTTAACAATTTGAAACCGCTGCCCGCATAAATTGAAGTCTCCATGCCCTCGCAACGCTCGACCACAGCGGACAAGTTTATTGTGGACCGCCGGAAACCCCATCGCAACAGCGATGTGGCGCGTGCGGTGCGCAAGACGCGCGACCGCCTTTCGCAGCAGGTCGGAAATCCTGATTTCGACCGCGAGCTTTTGAAACTCCACGCCCGTTCGATGTTAGGCGGCGCGATCATCGTTCCGCTTCTCGTCCTGGCGGCCGCCGCGACGGGTCTGTTTGCTGGAGTGGGTAAGGAAATTGGCGTCTGGGCCCTTTTTACACTCATCTGCTACACGATCATCGTGTTCATGGCGAGGCGCGTCGACCGAACGGAAGCTGCCGAACTCAACCCGCTGCAAACGCACGGTGATTTCCTGATAGGCCATTTCCTTTGCGGCCTGGGCTGGGCCTGGTTCGCCTGGCTCGGTTGCGATGCTTGCCAGGTCGACCAGTTTCAGTTGATCAAGGCGGTGGTGCTGCTGCTTGCCATGGCGGCGACCGCGATCACGGCGTCATCGCTGCGCGGTGCGTTGCTGGCGACCTTCGCCGTTCCGGTGGCCGCCTATGCCTATGCCGGCGTCCGGCAGTGGATGCCCGTCGAGTTGATCATGGCCGGGTTGCTGATCGTCTCGCTGCCTTTCTTCGCCTATGTGGCGCGCCGCCTCAATCGCTCGTCCTTGATGTTGCTCTCGTTCCGCTCCGAAAAGGATGCGCTGGTCGCCGAATTGGACACCGCGAAATCGATGTCGGACGAAGCGCGGCGACGGGCGGAGGACGCCAATCTGGCAAAGTCGCGGTTTTTGGCCTCGATGAGCCACGAGTTGCGGACGCCGCTCAACGCCATTCTCGGTTTCTCCGAGGTGATGGCGAACGAGGTGCTCGGCCCGATGAGCAACCCGACCTATCGCGACTATGCTCGCGACGTCCATGACTCTGGCCAGCATCTGCTCGATCTTATCAACGAAATCCTCGACCTGTCGCGCATCGAAGCGGGCCGCTACCAGCTCAACGAAGAGCCGATGATGCTGCTTTCCGTCGTCGAGGATTGCTGTCACATGATGGAGCTGAAGGCGCGCAACAAGGATATCCGGATCGTCCAAGATTTCGAAAACGCCTTGCCGCGCCTGTTCGCCGACGAACGCGCAGTGCGACAGATCGCACTCAATCTTTTGTCGAACGCCATCAAGTTCACCGGAACCGGCGGCGAGATCCGCGTGCGCGTCGGCTGGACGGCGGGCGGCGGCCAATACCTCTCCGTCAAGGACAACGGGCCTGGCATACCGGAAGACGAGATCCCGGTCGTGCTGTCCGCCTTCGGCCAGGGCTCGATCGCCATCAAGAGCGCCGAACAAGGCACCGGGCTTGGCCTGCCGATCGTCCAAAGCCTGCTCGCCATGCATGGCGGCGAGTTCGAACTCCATTCCAAACTGCGCGAAGGCACCGAGGCGATCGCCATCTTCCCGTTGAGCCGGGTTATGGAGGAATTGCCGGCGCTGCCGACCAAAGCCGTTGCTGCGCACCGGCGATAGACGCTTAATGCATGTCGCGCAAAAGCATGCCCTCGGGCTTGAACCGAGGGTGTGCAGCGGTTTTGCGATAACGACATGCGTAAAAACAACAACCTAAAGCGCGTCACATGAGGCGGTCGAACGCGACGCGCTTTAATGAACCGCCGCCGCCATGCCCGAGCTGGTGAGCGCGGCGGCTTTGACCAGGCCGGCGGCAAGGGCCGCCCCTACCCCCTCACCGTGGCTCACGCCGAGATCAAGCAGCGGGCGCAAGCCGAGTCGCTCGGCGGCCCGAGCATGCGCAGGCTCTGGCGACAGGCTGGCAAGCAAGCAATGGTCGAGCGCGGCGGGATTGGCAGCATGGAGCGTCGCGGCGGCGGCTGTCGCCACCAATCCATCGAGTAGGACGGGGATCTTCTGCATCCGGGCGGCGAGAATGGCGCCGGCAATCGCTGCGAACTCACGGCCGCCAACCCGGCGCAACGCTTCCAGCGGGTCCCTGAGACTTGTGCCGTGGAAGGCTAGCGCGGCGTCGACCACTTCCGACTTGCGCGCCCGCATCGATGCATCGGCGCCCGATCCGGATCCGACCCAAGCTGCGCCACTGCCTCCGAAGAGTGCCGCACACAAAGCCGCTGCAACGGTGGAATTGCCGACACCGAGGTCGCCAAGGCAAAGCAAATCGGTGCCGCCGGCGATCGCCTCCATACCGAAGGCCATGGTGGCAGCGCAGTCGCGCTCGTCAAGTGCTGCGTCCTCGGTAATGTCGGCGGTCGGAATGTGCAGCGCTAGATCGAACACTTTCAGCCCGAGATCATTGGCGATGCAGATCTGATTGACCGCCGCACCCCCGGCCGCGCAAAGCTCGACGGCGTTCGCCGTGGCAGCGACAGGCCGTGGCGAAATGCCGTGCCGAGCGACACCATGATTGCCGGCGAAGATCGCCACCAGGGGCCGGTTCACCGCCGGCGGCGCACGGCCGGTCCAGGCAGCGAGCCACGCGGCGATGTCCTCGATACGGCCGAGCGAACCTTTGGGTTTGTCGGCCTTGGCAAACAGCTCACGGACGCGGGCTTCGGCCGCCGTGTCGGCCGGCGGCAGGGTCGCCAGGAGATTGCGAAAATCGTCGAAGGGCAGCGCACTGGTCATGTCGTTGGGGGTCATTCCCTGGAGTTGGTGAGCGGCATAGCCGCCTTGCTCGGCCGGCACAACTGCCTGCATTGACGCGAAAGCGGTTGCCGGCGGCGCAATCCGGAGGGCTTGCATTGACTTTGCTGTTACACCATGTGGAGGCGAGACAAGGGATTCCTGACGGAACCCTGAGAGAATATTATGACGGCCATCGAATCCCCATGCATCCTGGTCTGTTCGATCGATATGAAAACCGGCTTCTGCTTCGGTTGCGGCCGCACGCGCGAGGAAATCGGCGCCTGGATCGAGATGACCCCTGAGATCCGCCGCAGCGTCATGGCCGAGCTGCCGGCCCGGCTGGAAACGGTTGAACGCAGACCGCGCCGGGAAACCCGCCGCACCCGCCTCGCGCGCGAACGCGACGCTCTCTCGTGAGCCAGCTATGAACCGATTGTTCTGGGTTTTGATGATCGCGATCGGGGCAGGCGTGGTCCTGCTCATGTTCAACGATTCCGCGGGCAGCACATTCGGCGTCGAGAATTACGATTTCAGCCAGCTGATCTGGCTTGGCGCATTGGTCGCGCTCATCGGCGCCAGCCTGCTTAGATCAGGCAGACCCTTGGGCGCGATGGCCCGCAATCTCGGCACCTGGGGCGTCATCGCGCTCGCACTGATCGCCGGCTACCAGTATCGTTATGAATTGCAGGATTTCGCCAGCCGGGTAACGGCCGGCCTTGTTCCCGGCAGTCCGCTGGCATTGGGGCTTGAAGACGGCCATGCCACGGTGACCCTGGACAAGGCCGGCAATGGCCATTTCGAAGCGCGCATCATGGTCAACGGCACGCCGGTCCGGGCCGTGGTCGATACCGGCGCCACCAGCACCGTGCTGACCGCGCAGGACGCGCAAGCGGCCGGGTTCAATCCAGCCGCTCTCAATTTCACCATACCGGTTTCCACTGCCAACGGCATGGCGCGCGCCGCCGCCGTGAGAACCGACGAATTGGCGATCGGCGGGATCGTACGCAAGGACATGCCGGTCATGATCGCCGCGCCCGGCATGCTCGGCCAGAGCCTGCTCGGCATGAATTTCATCGGCTCACTGTCCGGTTTCGACGTGCGCGGCGACCGCATGATCTTGCGCGATTGAACAGTCAGGCGGCTTCCGCGTCCGTCCCGCCGAAATCGACTGCAGCGAAAGCCGCCTTCAGCACATCCGGTCCGGCGCCGGGCCTCGTAGCATCGGTCGAAAGGATCTGCCGGTAACGGCGCGCACCGGGCAAACCGTGGAACAGGCCGACCATGTGACGAGTGACATGGCCAAGCCGCCCGCCCCGCTCAATATGGCGTGCCGCATAATCCGCCATGGCATCGATCAGCGCGGCAAAATCGAACGCGTTGGGTGCATCGCCGTAAAACGCCGCGTCGACGTCCGCCAGAATGCCTGGCGTGTGATAGGCGGCACGTCCGAGCATCGCACCATCGACATGGTCAATGTGGTCAAGCGCCTCTTCAAGCGATTGAATGCCGCCATTGATGCCGATGAATTTGTGTTGGTTTTTGGCTTTCAGCCGATAGACCCTGTTGTAGTCGAGTGGCGGGATGTCGCGGTTTTCCCTAGGGCTTAGCCCTTCCAGCCACGCCTTGCGGGCATGCACCCACAGCGCGTCGGCGCCGGCCGCGAAAACTCCGTTCGCCAGCGCATCGAGCGCCGGCTCAGGGTCCTGCTCGTCGACGCCGATGCGGCATTTGACGGTGACGGGAATGCTGACAGAAGCCTTCATCGCCGCGACGCAATCGGCGACAAGGAGCGGTGCATTCATCAGGCAGGCGCCGAACGTACCCGACTGGACGCGATCGGACGGGCAGCCGACATTGAGGTTGATCTCGTCATAGCCGAAGGCTTCGCCGATGCGGGCCGCCTCGGAAAGCTTCCGCGGATCGGAGCCGCCGAGCTGCAACGCGACCGGATGTTCCGTATCATCGAAGCCGAGCAAGCGCTCGCGCTCGCCATGGATGACCGCGTCGGCGACGACCATCTCGGTGTAGAGCAATGCCCGGCGCGTCAACTGGCGATGGAGGAACCGGCAATGCCGGTCCGTCCAATCCATCATCGGCGCAACGGCAAGTTTGTGGTTTATCTTATTCATTTCATCGTCTTTTTTCTGTCTCAGTCCGTCCAATGCCCGGTTGGAATGATTGGGTAATTTGACAGGTGCGCGCGCTCTAACGTGACCCTATATGCGATTTTACCCCGCAATTGGAAGCCAACTGGCCATGGTACGCGCCCGCTACGCGGCCCGACATGCTAGTGGCTGACGCGCTCGATCTCGGCCGCTCGGATGAACTTATCCGCGATCTCACCGATGTTCACGGCGTGCCTCTTTTTCCTCGCTGTTCTGCTCCTCACCACCGTCGGGACGATTGATCGTCACCGTGCACGCAATCAGGGTGTTCCAATCCGGGCCATGTTCGATGATGTTATGAAGCTCGGAAATCTCTTCAAGATAATGTTCGATCGTAATCGGGCCATTCTGGTGCCCGTAAACAAGAACCGCTTTCCAGCGCTTGTCACCATGCAGCGTTACCACGTTACTCATGCCGAATATCTCCTGTGGTCATCGAACAAATCCGGCTGGATTGCCGTGGGGCAAAAGGCAGCGGAACCGACCGGCATGTAGCCGGTTGAATCGGGATGAAGAATCGTCCTCTGACAACCAGCAATGCAGGCTACATCATGAGCATTCTGCAGAGTACCAAGAAAGCTATCGAGCAGGTTACCGGTGTCGCAAGACCGGGCAGGCAAGAAGTAACCGATCTTATAAGGCGGCGAAAAGCAAATGAGTTTTGGTTCAAGGATGATGGCCTGGTGCCCAATCATCCGTTTTGGCCGCTTGTCGTCTATCGGGGCGCCGTGAGGCTGCCCGAAGAATTTGATCCCGCAGCCGTCTTGGAGGAGCTTTTCGAGGCCAATGGATGGGGGGACAGCTGGCGGAATGGCATCTACGACTACGTTCACTACCATTCGCGAATACATGAGGTGCTTGGAGTTGCGGCGGGGACGGCCAAAGTCCGGTTTGGAGGCAAAAAGGGACGAACCCTGTCACTGAAGGCCGGCGACGTCGCGGTTCTTCCGGCCGGCACCGGGCACCAATGCCTTTCGGCATCCGACGATTTTCTAGTTGTCGGCGCCTACCCTCCATTTGGGACCTATGACGAATGCACGACTGCCCAGGAGCATGATGGCGCGCTGGTGACGATTCGGAAGGTAGGTCGTCCACGCAAGGATCCCGTCTATGGGAGCAAAGGCCCGCTTCTGCAAAGTTGGAAGAAGACCTGAAGCAGGCGCAGATCGATCGGAGACTCAGTAAGTACAGAACGCACGAGCGGGAAGTGCGCAGCTCAGGCTACCGGCCGAGCGCCGTTGCGCTCAACTGTCCGTCGGCGGCAGGTGAACGGCCAGCCGCAATCCGGCATTACGGCCGGACGGCCGGTGTCTCGACCAGAAGGCCGCGGGCCCGCTCCGTCAGGTGGAGCTCCAGGTCGACGAGTTCGGGTGCGTCGAAGGCGAAGGGCTCGGCCCTGACCCCGATCATGCAGTTGCGCAGGCGCCGCTGCAGCGAACCGACCGTCTGCCACTCTAGTCGGTAGAGCGGATAGCCGGTCGGATGCGCCTGCGGGATGACACTGCCGCCGAGCCGTTTGCCCCAGTTGTCGTCGTGGCAGGAGGCGCAGGAGACCTCGAGCTGGCCTATGCGGCTCTGGAACAGACGCCGGCCGTTGTCGCGGAACGGCGCGAGCCGGGCGTCAGTCGCCGGTGTGATTGGCATGCCGCGCGACTGATGCGCCACATAGGCCGTCAGGGCGAGCAACGCGTCAGACTCCGGCGCGAGCGGCTCGGCCTGCTGCCGCTCCGCGCGGCAGGAGTTGATGCGCCCGGCAAGGTCGATCGGCCGTCCCGTCACCGCGTCAAAGGCCGGGTAGCGCGCGGCAACGCCGCGGATCGTCTGGCTGGCATCGTCATGGCAGCCGGCGCAGGCGACATCCGCCCTGCCCTCCGCCTGTTGAGGGAATCGCGTTGAAAGTACGCCAAACCACGCAAAGGGAGAACAAACGGTGAATTTGGTGGGCGCTCGTTTTGAAAGGTGCCCCGGCTTCCTCGTCTTGTCAGAACGAACAGGAAGATTGCGCCCAACTGCGGACGTTTGACTTCTTCCACATAACTTCCGCTCCGCCGACGGCGCTATGGCGCGGGACAATCCGCCCCGGTCTCGGCCCAGCGACGAATAAGTTCGCCGAAAACCTGCTGCGAACCGGGAACAGGTTCGCGTCCCGCACCGGGCTCCCATCCCCAGCCCACCAGACTGTCCTCGGCCATATGGTCGACGATCTGGTCGACGGTCTTCCCGCCGTTGCGCGCCGGGTCTTTCAGTTGCTGGCAAATCTCTCCCAGTGTCTTGCCGACCCAGGCCATCTCGATCGGCGCCACATGCCAAAGCGGATGGCCGGGAATGCTCTTGATCGTTTCAGCCTGGCCAACGACCTCGACATTGGCCGCTCCGTGGCATGTGCCGCACATCATGCCGGGCATGCCGATGTCGCCCTCGCCGCGTGACACCGGTGGCTCATGCACGCGCATCTCCATGCCCTGCAGGGGTTGATCGCCCGCCGGGTGGCAATTGACGCAGCGTGGATGCTGGATCACCTTGCCGGCTTCCTCGAAAAGCGCCCGAGAACGCTCCGCATTGTCGGCGATTGGCTCGAACTCCGACGCCGCCCGAAGCGTCGTGGCCGCGGCATCCGGCTGGTCCTGAGCCACCGACATCGTTGAAACGACCGCGGCCAGGCTCAATGCCGACACGACAAGGCCGATCGAAGCGGCTTTGGACTTGACCATTCTCATCATGACACGCCGCCTGCTGGAACGATCGGAAGGCGGCGAACCGGGTTGCCGGTGAGACGGCGCCAGGCATTCGCAACGGCGGGACCGATTGGAGGCACCCCCGGCTCGCCAACGCCGGTCGGCTTCTCCGTCGAGGCGATGACGGCAACCTCGACCTCCGGCATTTCGTCGATGCGCAACGAGCGATAATCGTGGAAATTCGACTGCACGATCTCGCCGCCTTCGCCAAGCGTGATCTCGTCAAACAGCACGGCGCCGAGGCCATAGCCGATACCCCCTTCCATCTGCGCCGCGATGACATTGGGGTTGATCGCGACGCCGCAGTCCACCGCACACCAGACCTTGTGGATGCGTGGTATTCCACTGTCGGCTCGCGAGATCTCGACGATCTGCGCGACATAGGTGTTGAAGCTTTTGACCACTGCGACGCCCCACTCATGCCCTTCGGGAACCGGCGAGCCCCAGCCGGCCATCTCGGCGACCCTCGTTAGGGTACCGACGTGACGGGGCTCGTTCGCCAGGAGCGCCAGCCGGCCTTCGACCGGATCCTTGCCGACCTTCTGCAAAAGCTCGTCGACGAAGGTTTCCACCGCAAAGCCCGTATGGGTGTGGCCAACCGAACGCCACCACAAGGGCGGCACCGTGAGTTCCACATTGTGGGAGACGACGCGCAGATTATCGATCGAATAGGGAAGGTTGGACGCGCCTTCGACCGACGTTTCGTCCAGATCGGCCTTTTGCTGGATCGATTGGCCGACGATGATCTGATCCCAGGCTGTGATCTTGCCGTCGGCGTCGATCGTTCCCTTCATCTTGTGCAGATACATGGGCCGATAGAAGCCGCCGCGTATGTCGTCTTCGCGCGTCCACATATGCTTCAACGGACGCGAGCCGTCCGTCGCCTTGAAGACTTCGGCCGCCTCCTGCATGTAAGGCGAGCCGAATTGGGCCCGCCGGCCGAAGCTCCCACCGGCGAACTGCGTGTGCAGCCGCACCTTTGACGGCTCAAGGCCGAGAATCTTCGCCGCGGTCGCCTCGTCCGAGCCAGGAAATTGCGCGCCGCTGTAGATGTCGAGCGATTCGTCTTCGGCTTTCACGAACACGGCGTCCAGCGGCTCCATCGGAGCATGGGCCAGGAACGGAAAGACGATTTCGGCTTCCAGGCTCTGCACGCTGTCGGCCGAAGAGGCCTTGTCCACGTCGCCTCTGTTCGCTGCCTCCAAGCCTTTTTCCCCGAATTTCCGGGCAAAGTCAGCGGCGAGCGCCTCGGTCGAGCGCTTCTCCGCCTTGGAGAGATCCCAGTCCACCTTGAGGGCGGCGCGTCCCTTGAGCGCGGCGAAGGTGTTGTCGGCATAGACCGCCACGCCCTGCGGCACCTGTTTAATGTCGACCACGCCCGCGACTTTGCGCGCCTCGGTGTCGTCGAACGATTTTACCGTTGCGCCGAAATGAACGGGGTGCGCGACAAGTGCGATAAGCATGTCGTCGGCAAGGACGTCGAGCGTGTAGACGGCCTGGCCGGTCGTTTTCGCTACCGTGTCGAGTTTCGGCAGGTCCTTGCCGATGAGCACGAAATCTTTCGGATCCTTGAGCTTTGGTTCAGCCGGCGGCGTTCGGGCGGCCGCCTTGTCGGCCAACGCCCCAAACCCGCTTTCCTTACCCGACGCATGCTTTATCCGTCCCTTCGACACGGTGATCTCTTCGGCCGGAACGCCCCATTCCTCCGCGGCGGCCGCCACCAGCATGGCGCGCACCGTAGCGCCCGCCTGGCGGAACTGGTCGTAGGAATTGGCGATGGAAGACGAGCCGCCGGTGCCTTGCAATCCAAAGGCCAGGTTGGCGTAGGTCTTGTCGTCAGCCGGCGAATGGACCGCGCGCATCTGGCTCCAGTCGGCATCTAGTTCTTCGGCGACGATGGTTGCGAGGCCCGTGTATGGCCCCTGCCCGAATTCGATGTGTTTCGACAGGACCGTTACCGTATCGTCGGCGGCGATCTTGACGAAGGTGTTCATCTCGATCAGGTCGCCGGCGCCGCCCGCAGGATCACCTCGTATGACGCCTGCGGCGAAAACCTTCGGCGCTAGCGCGAAGCCGATGACGAACCCGGCGCCTGAGAGGAAGCCGCGGCGTGTGGTGATGATTGGATGGATCGTCATCGCTCAGCCCTCCAGAGTGCCGGCGGCGTCTTTGATCGCCTGACGGATGCGATGGTAGGTTGCGCAGCGGCAGATGTTTCCTGTCATCGCGGCGTTTATGTCGTCGTCCGTCGGCTTCGGCGTGGATTGAAGAAGGGCTACGGCCGACATGATCTGTCCGGACTGGCAATAGCCGCACTGCGGGACGTCGATCGCGATCCATGCCTTGCGGACGGCTTCCGCCTCCACTCCGCTTACGGCTTCGATCGTGGTGATCTCAGAGCCTTCGACGGTCGATATCGGGGTGACGCATGAGCGGCGCGGCATGCCGTCGAGATGAACCGTACAAGCGCCGCATTGTGCGATGCCGCACCCGTATTTGGTGCCCATTAGTCGTTCGAAGTCTCGGATGACCCATAGGAGCGGAGTATCGGGATCACCGTCGAAAGTCCTGTTTTGGCCGTTTAAGGTGAAGCTGACCATGGGATTGAGCCTCCGTATTTGCGTACCGCTCATTGTTTTGCATGGCGGTTATCTGGCGCTGTTTCTCCGGAGGTCAAAAAAATAAATGGGGACACGCGTGGCAACCGGGCGCCGCGTCGGCCCATGCCGACGCGCTGGCCACGAGCCCCGCAAACAGAACGGGCGCGAACGATCGTCCACCGCGCCTGTTCTTCGAGCGCCTCATGTCATGCGAGGTCATGGTTCTTCAGCGGTAGCGTGCGGATGCGTTTTCCGGTGGCGGCGAAGATCGCATTGAGGACGGCCGGCGCAGCGACTGCGATAGTCGGCTCGCCGACGCCGCCCCAGAAGCCGCCGGACGGCACTATGATCGTCTCCACCTCCGGCATCTCGGCCATGCGCAGAACCTCGTAGCTGTCGAAGTTCTCCTGCTCCATGCGGCCGCCGTTGACGGTGCACTCGCCGTAAATGCAGGCGGAAAGGCCGTAGACGAAGGAGCCCTCGACCTGCCGCTCCACTTGTGCGGGGTTGACGACGTGACCCGGATCGGTCGCCGCCACGATACGATGGATCTTGAGCTGCCCGTCGGTGACCGAAACCGCCGCTGCCGCCGCGACGTAACTGCCGAAGCCCATGATCTGCGCCAGGCCGCGGTGAACGCCGGCCGCGGCCGGGGTGTCCCAGCCGATCCGTTCGGCAACCGCCTCCAGCACGGCGAGATGCTTCGGATGATTGGCCATCAGCTTGCGTCGGAAGGCGAGCGGGTCGACGCCGGCCGCATGGGCGAGCTCGTCCATGAAACACTCGACGTAGAGCGCGTTCTGGTTGAGGTTCACGCCGCGCCAGAAACCTGGCGGGATCGGCGGGTTGCGCATGGCATGGTCGACAAGCAGATTGTCCACCGTATAGCCAAGCGTGCCTTCCGTGCCGCTGAGGACTAGGCCCTGGAAGACGACCGGGTCCATGCCGTTCTGCATGCCTTCCGGCCGCACCGCGGCAAGGATCGACTGGCCAGATATGCGCATGTGCAGAGCGGTCAGGTTGCCGTCTGCGTCGAGCGCGCCCGTCAGCCGGCATCGCGTGGTCGGGTGATAGGCGCCGTGCAGCATATCCTCTTCGCGCGACCACATGAGCTTCACGGGCGTTCCCGGCACCTGCTTGGCAATGCTGACCGCCTGGCGCACATAATCCTGGAAGTTGCCGCGTCGGCCGAAGCCGCCGCCGAGATGGATCTTGTGCACCTCACATTGCTGCACCGGCAGGCCGGCGGCCTCGGCCGCTGCAGCAAGGCTCGCCTCGCCATTCTGGGTCGGCACCCACACCTCGCAGCGCTCCGGCGTGCAGAGCGCCGTCGCGTTCATCGGCTCCATCGTCGCGTGGTTCTGATAGGGATAGGCATAAGTCGCCGTGACCGTCCGTCCGGCTGCGGACAGGGCGGCACCGGCGTCACCTTGCTTGGCGCCAATGAAGGCGTCATTTGCGCCGAGCCCCTCTTCGAGCATCGCCGCGATCGAGGCGCTGGTGACCTGCCTGTTGGGACCTTCGTCCCAGACGATCGGCAAGGCATCGAGAGCGGTCTTTGCCCGCCACCACGTGTCGGCGACAACCGCAACGGCGGTCTCGTCGACCTGAACGACAGTGCGCACGCCGGGCATTTCAGCCACCGCCGCCGCGTCGAAGCTCGCCACCTTGCCGCCGAAATACGGGCAGGCCCGGATCGCCGCGTTGAGCATGTTCGGCAGCTTGAGGTCGACGCCGTAGATCTGGCTGCCGTTGAGCTTGTCGGCCGTATCAAGCCGCGGCAGCGGCTTGCCGGCTATGGTCCAATCCTTCGGGTCCTTCAGGTTAACATTGGCGGGCGGCGTCATCCGCGCGGCGGCGGCGGCCAACTGTCCATAAAAGGTGGCGCGATCCGATGCTGCATCCGTGACCACGCCCATCCTCGCGGTGCATTCGCTGGCCGGCACGCCCCATTCGGCGGCCGCGGCGGCAATCAGCATCTCGCGCGCAACGGCGCCGCCAATGCGCACATACTCGTGCGACTCGCGGATGCCGCGGCTGCCGCCGGTCGAGAAATTGCCCCACACGCGGTCGCGCGCCAGGTTCTGGGCCGGCGACGGATATTCGGTCGTGACCTTGGACCAGTCGCAGTTCAGCTCCTCGGCGACGAGTTGCGCCAGGCCGGTCAGCGTCCCCTGCCCCATCTCGGATCGGGCGATACGGATGACCACCGTATCGTCGGGCCTGATCACCACCCAGGCATTGATCTCCGGCGCCGCCCCGCTGCCCTCGGCAAGTGCCGGCTTGATGAACGGCACGTTGAAACCGAGGGACAAGCCGCCGGCCGTGGAGGCGACGCCGATGATGAAGCTGCGGCGGGAGACGGAAATTATGGCGTTCATGACTGTTCTCCTCAACCGCGCTGCGTGGCTTCGCCGCCTTTGGCGGCCAGTTTGATCGCGGCGCGCACCCGGTTGTAGGTGCCACAGCGGCAGATATTGGTGATCTCGGCGTTGATGTCCTCGTCCGCGGGGTTCGGGTTCTGCATGAGCAGACCCGCCGCAGCCATGATCATGCCGGCCTGGCAGTAGCCGCATTGCGGCACATCAAGCGCTAGCCAGGCCTGCTGGACCGGATGTGAACTGTCCGGCGAAAGCCCCTCGATGGTGGTGATTTGCTGGTCTGGCTCGACCGCGCTCACCGGAAGCACGCACGAGCGCGTGGCGACGCCGTCTATATGGATGGTGCAGGCGCCGCAGGCGGCAACGCCGCAACCGTATTTCGTCCCGGTAAGCCCGATCTGCTCGCGGATCACCCACAGCAGCGGCGTGTCCGGCTCGACCTCGATGTCACGGGGCGTGCCGTTGATGATCAATCTGGCCATTGTGCAATCCTTTCGATCAAAGGCTGGCGAGGACCGCCGTCCGGATGCCGCGCGGCATGGCCTGGCGGCAAAGACCGGAAGTCCTGGCTAGCGACACGGCCAAGTTAGGCGGAAGCTGTCGCAGAACCTTGTCCTGGACAGCGGCAGTTCATCGCAAGCTGTCGCAGGCGCAACGCTCTGATACATTTCGTTACACTTCTCACGTTTTGTTGATGCCCGGCGCGATTGCCGCGATGGTGCGGAAGGTGATCATCCGTGTAGACGCAAACTAGAAATCGTCGATACTGGCCGACTATTCAGCGGCGGCTTTGGAGCATTGTATGGAAGCGGCGCAGCACATCGCGGTCGTCGACGACCACAGGGACATCCGCGACCTCGTCGGGAAATACCTCACCCAGCAAGGTTATCGCGTCAGCGTCGTCGACAGCACGGCCGCGCTCAAGCGGCTGCTCGACCGCAGCCTGCCCGATCTTATCGTCCTCGACGTCATGATGCCTGGCGAGGACGGCATTGCCGCCTGCCGGCACGTGCGCGGGACGGTCGACGTTCCGATCATCTTCCTTACCGCCATGGCCGAGGAGGTCGACCGGATCGTCGGCCTCGAGATCGGGGCCGACGACTACCTGACAAAGCCGTTCAATCCGCGGGAACTGCTGGCGCGGATCAAGGCCGTGCTCAGGCGCGTCCACAGCCTGCCGCCGCAGCGCGGTCGTCTCAAATCGAACGCGCTGCGGTTCGACCGCTGGACGCTGAATGTCGGCCGCCGCGAGCTGGTCGGGCTCGACGGCGTGGCGGTCGCGCTCAGCACGGCTGAGTTCCGCCTTCTCACCGCCTTTATCGAGCATGTCGGGATCGTACTCAGCCGGGATCAGTTGCTCGACCTCACCGTTGGGCGCACGGCCGACGGTTTCGACCGGGCCGTCGACAACCAGGTGAGTCGGCTGCGCAAGAAGATCGAGGCGGACCCGAAGAGTCCGATGCTGATCAAGACGCACTGGGGCGGCGGCTACTGCTTCACCGCCGAGGTGGCCCAGGCATGATGCTGTTGTGGAGACGCAGCCTGGCGGCCCGCTTCCTCATGCTGGTGCTGCTTGCGCTCGCCCTGTCGCAGGCGATCACCTTCCTGATCTCGTGGGACGAGCGCGGACAGGCCCTGCACGCGGCGGCCAAGGGCGAGTTCGTCAGCCGCACGTCCTCGCTTGCGCTTCTGCTGGACACGACGCCGCCCTCGCTTCGGCCCGACATCCTCAATGTCAGCGGCACGGCGTATACGCGCTTCTGGACCTCGGACAATGGACCGAGCAATCCCCTCGCCTGGCAGCAGGAAGCCTTCACTGCGCTCGCCAAGCCGCTGCCCGGGATTGCCGGCAAATATGCCGCCTACATGAACGGGCAGGCCTCGACCGCAGTCAATGCCGCCGACCCTTCCGTGCCGCCGCGCATGCTGGATTTGTCCGGCAATGGCAAGCCTTTCTCGCGGCCGGCCAAGTTTCTTTATATGGACGCCGCCCCAAACGGCATGGGCCTTTCCGTCCGCCTCGATGACAGCACCTGGCTGAATGCCGCCTACGCCAAGGCGATGCCGAACGCCTTCTGGACGACGCAATCGGCGATATCGCTGGCGCTCACCGCACTCATCCTGTCCGCCATAGCGATTTTCGGGGCGCAGGCAATCGCGCGTCCGCTGCGACGGCTCGCCAATGCCGCTGAACTGTTCGGCCGCGGTGAGGCCGTGCCGCGGCTTCCGGAATCAGGGCCGGATGACATCCGCCAGACCGCCGAGGCGTTCAACCGCATGCAGGAGCGCCTGCAGCGCTTCGTCGAGGACCGCACGCGCATGCTGGCGGCGATCAGCCATGACCTGCGCACGCCGCTGACCTCACTCAGGCTGCGCGCGGAGTTCGTCCAGGATCACGATCTCCAGGAAAAGATGCTGAAGACCATCGAGGAGATCCAGACGATGACGGAAGCAGCGCTCGCCTTTGCGCGCGAGGACGCCGCGGTGGAGGAGACGCGAACCGTCGATCTTTCGGCGCTGGTCGGCAGCCTCTGCGACGATCTGGCAGAGCTGGGCCAAAACGTCACCGTCAGTGACGGGCCCAAGGTGCTGTATCGCTGCCGGCCGGACTCCCTGCGCCGAGCGATTCGCAACCTCGTTGAAAATGCCGTTCGATATGGCGAGCAGGCCAAGGTGAGTCTGGGCAGGAGTGCCGACAGCCTGGATATCGTAGTCGAGGACGCCGGACCCGGCATTCCGCAAGGCGACATGGAACAGGTGTTCGCCCCTTTCTTCCGCCTGGAGCAGTCGCGCAACCGGGAGACCGGCGGCGTCGGGCTCGGCCTGTCAATTGCCCGCGCCATCGCCCGTCACCATGGCGGCGACATCGTGCTGGAAAACCGGAGCAACGGCCTTCGTGCGGTCATCCGGCTGCCGCTGATCGACATGGCCAAGCAGCTTGCCCCGGCGCCTGTGCCTGAGACCAACCCTCCGACCGGACTGCAATCCCTGCCGGTTTGACCGAAAATCCGTCCCGCGATCGGAACTCCCGCGCTGTCGCGCCACGATTCGATCAATGTCGTGGCGACGGCGCATGTCGTCCGGCCAGCGCGACTTGATGTAGGACAAAGCCGCGATGATTTCGGCGTCGGTCAGGATTCCCCCGAAAGCTGGCATCCGCGTTTTGTAATCCTTGAGGTTGGCGGCTTCAGCAACGCCGAGTTTAGTTATCCTGAAAAGCAGCGTGTCCGGGTGGTGCCAGGTGTGACCGCTTTCGTCGTGCGGCGGCGCCGGAAGGAATCCATCCTTGTCCTGCGCTTTCCACTCGGGTTGACCTTCGAGGTTCCTGCCATGGCAAGAGGCGCAATGCGCCACGTAAACGGCCTCGCCGCGCACGATGACACGGGCTTGAGGATCCCGCCCGACTTGCCGCCGAAAACGAGAACCACATAGACCGCCACCAAGGCGGCGAGAGCAAGCGTAAGCGCCAGCTTTCCAATCACCCTACGATCCCCTGTGTCACCGCTTCAACGACCGAGTTCGGTCCAGTTGGCGCCGCCGTCGGTGCTGGCCAGGATGTCGCTTTGGTGAGACGCGACAAATATCCGATCCTTGTCCGTTGGATCGACCGCGAGGTGCAGCAGGATTCGGTCACTAAAGCCGCTGGAAAGGGGCGCGAAGTTCAGAGCAGCCTCCGCGGACCGGACAAGTCCTCGTCCCACCACGAACGCGTAGACGGAACCGTCGGCCGTCACCTCAACGAGACTGACTGGCGCGCCATCGACGATCGTTTCCCAAGTTTGACCTCCGTCCCTGCTGACCGACAGGCCTCCTTCAGTCGCGGCGTAAATCGTGTCGGCGTCCTTTGCCGATGCGGCGAGGTCGATCAGCTTTCCGGCAGCGGTCCAACCACCGACCATGTCTTCCCGGCATCGTGGCTCACCTGTAGGCGGCCATAGGCGCCGTAGAGAACCTGAGGATCGGCCGAGCTGACCGTCATCTGGTGAAAGTCGACCGGGCCGTTTGCTCCCGGCGAAACCTGATTCCAGGTAACGCCGTTGTCGGCTGAGGCGATGAACCCGAGATTGCCCCCACCCGCCGGGTGCCCGCTGGCGTAGAGCGACCTCGGGTCGGATGGATCCGGCGTGAACCCCATAAAATCCTGCACCGGCGAAATGAGCTCTGCCTTTCCGTCCGACCCGGCGCGAAAGAGTCCGTGGTGGGTCGCTATCAGGAGCTTGCCGGAATTCTCCCTGTCTACGGCCAGCCCGTGGATGTGGGTATGCTCCTTCAGTTGCGAAACCGAGGCGGCCTCGGCTCCTGCAGCCGATCCGGTCGAGGTGGCCGCAATCAGACTCGCGACGAGAATTCCCAGGAGTTGCTTCATCTCGCCGCCTCCAACTTCGCCCTTGCATCATGACGGGCATGATATCAGGACCGGGATTGCGGTGCATCTGACGAGTCTGCGCAGCCCAGCCCGCCGTCTGACCGACGCGGAGCCGGGCCGCCGATTGCCGCATTCGATCGCGGTTGCGGCGAGGTCGAAACAGGCAGAGGCGCGGCGGCCGCGAGTTGACGTTATCGCTTTATGGCGTAACGTTCCTTTGGCGGCGAGAAAAAACGACGGGTCGAGCGAACAGACCTGTCGCCGGCAAGGAGAAGCTGGTCGTGGCGAAGCATGTGCTCGTTCTCATCGGCACCCGCAAAGGTGCATTCATCCTAGAAAGTGATTCCAAGCGCAAATCCTGGGACCTCAAAGGTCCGTTCTGCGCGACATGGCCGGTGAACCATGTTGTCGGCAACCTCGAGACGGGGACGATCTATGCTGGCGGCGGCAACGAATGGTTCGGCCCGGCGGTTTGGAAATCGACCGATCTCGGCGAGAGCTGGACCCATTCGAGCGAGGGAATCGCCTATGAGTCGGGCGCCGAGCCGATCAAGGCGGTGTGGAGCGTCGCGCCAAAGAACGACAGCCTTTATGCCGGCGTGCAGCCTGCCGGCCTGTTCCGTTCCGACGATCGCGGTGAGACCTGGCAGCATGTTGAAGGGCTGCAGAAACATCCGTCACGCCCGCAGTGGAGCCCCGGCGGCGCCGGTCTGATCCTTCATTCGCTCGTGCCTCACCCGAACGACGAGAACCAGCTGTGGATCGGCATCTCGGCTGCAGGCGTGTTCCATACGTCGGACCGCGGTAGGACATGGGAGCCCCGCAACAAGGGAACCCGCGCAGATTTCCTGCCGGAGGGTGAGAATTATCCCGAGTTCGGGCAGTGCGTGCACAACCTCGTCATGGCTGCAGGGCGACCCGACCGACTCTACCAGCAGAACCATTGCGGCATGTACCGCTCGGACGATGGCGGCAAGAGCTGGCATAGCATCGAGAAGGGCCTGCCGTCGAGCTTCGGCTTCCCGGTGGCGGCCCACCCGAGGGACCCCGACACGGCCTTCATGATCCCACTCAACGGCGACACTGCGGGCCGCTATGTGCCCGATGCGAAGGCCGCCGTGTGGCGCACGCGCGACGCGGGCAGCACCTGGCAGGACCTGCGCGAAGGCCTGCCGCAACAAAACGCGTATTTCGGCGTGCTGAGGCAAGCGATGGCGACGGACCGGCTGGAGCCGGCCGGCGTCTACTTCGGCACATCGAGCGGCACGGTATTTGCCAGCGCCAACGAAGGCGACAGCTTTGCAACTATTGCCGAGCACCTGCCCGTCATCACCTCGATCGAGGCGATGGTGGTCGAGAGGTAAGGGCCGTGCCGAACGACACGAGTCACGCCCGACCCGCTCAGGCCGTTGCAATCACCGTGAGACTGCCCGGCGTGCTGGTCGACCTGTTCCCGGGCTCGACACGCTCGGTGGAGATGTCGGCATCAACGGTGGACGAGATGATGAACGAGCTCGACCGGCGCTGGCCGGGCATGCGCGACCGCCTCTGCGACTCGACGCCGGCGATCAGGAAGCACATCAACGTCTTCATCGACGGCGAGCGCGCCACGCTTGATACACCGCTCGAACCGGGGGCGAAGGTGTTCATTATCACCGCGATCAGCGGAGGGTAAGTTCTGGGACGGTCCACGTTTCGCCGCTTGCACTACCTAATCATACCTTCCGACAATTGTTCGTCTGATTTTCAAGGTCGCCGCCGGTCGCTTTGTTGCGGTGCAACCAAAAGTGAACGGAACTGCCTGCTGCAATGTCTGTCATTTCGGTTTTACGTCAGGCTCAGCACCGCCCCGGCGACGACCAGATAACGCGAAACCTTCGCGACGGCGACGATTGCGACAAAGCTCCATAGCGGTTCGCGCAAAACCCCAGCGACCATGGTCAGCGGGTCGCCGACGATCGGCATCCAGCTCAACAGTAGCGACCATCTTCCATAACGGCGATACCAGTTCGTGGCGCGGTTGAGCGTCGCCGGGCGCAGCGGAAACCAGGGCCTGTCCCGGAAGCGTTCGATCCCTCGACCAAGCCCCCAGTTCACCGCAGAACCCAGGATGTTGCCCGCGCTGGCGACAACAACCAGCATTGGCGGCGAGAAGGAGCCCATCGCGAGGAGCCCTGCAAGGGCGGCCTCCGACTGCGCCGGAAGGATGGTTGCCGCGGCGAAGGCAACAAGAAACAGGCCACCGTATACGGCAAACACATCCATCTATGTTTTCGCTTTGCGGAAAGGCTTCAGGGTTGCACATCGATTACGGCCATCAGTCCGCCACCGCCCTTCTCTTCGACATTGTTGTTGGTCGTATGATGCCCGATATGGCAGTGGATCAGCCATTTTCCAGGCCGACGTGCCTGCCAGACGACATCGTAGCGTTGCCCTGGTCCGACGTTGACCGTATCGGCAAGGAATCGTGCCGACCCCGGGATAGTCTCGCCGTCGCGGGCGACAACTTCGAATGGACCGCCGTGGATGTGCATCGGGTGGATAAACCCATTATTGGTGCCGATGAAGCGCACCTTCAGAGTTTCGCCGACTTTCATCCTGATCGTGTCCGTTGACGGATAGGCGCGGCCGTTGATGGTGAAATAATTCGGCTGCCCGCCGTCCATCGGCATCGACGGAAAAGTCAGGCCCTCCCGCATCAGCCATTCCTGAAGCTGGATAACATAGTCATGGTCTGCCGCAATCTCGTCCTGGGGATTGGCGGGATCGATGATGAGCGCGCCGTAGAGTCCGAGCGCCTGCTGGCGATCGACATGGTCATGCGAGTGATAGAAGTAGGTCCCCGATTGGCCCGCCGTGAATTCATATCGGTAGCTGCCGCCGGGCGGGATCGGCTCCTGCGTGATCTCGGCCGGGCCATCCATTTCGTTCGGCAGGATCAACCCGTGCCAGTGGATGGTCGTGCTCTCCGGCAGGCGGTTCGTGACATTGATGCGTACTCGGTCGCCTTGCCGGATATGCAGTCGCGGGCCCGGAACCTGACCGTTGATCGCATAGGCGTCGACTTTCACGTCCGGCAGAATCGCCCAGCGGATGACCGAGGTTTCCAGGTCGAACACCTTCACTCCGTTCTCTATCCTGGCTTGCAGTTCCCGGTCGCCGCGAACTTCCAAGCCATGGCTGGCCGTGATCAGGCGAGGATGCACGGCGGCCATGTCCAGCATCGCTGCAGCCGGCGTGTCGCGGTCCATGATCATGCCGGGCGGCATGATTGCGCCGCCTACGTCTCGCGCGCTGAGGGTGAGGTTCACCCAATTGGCCGGAGCGATCATGCCGAGCGCCAGCGCGAGTACGGACACGCCGCCGAAGGCCGCGAGTTGCGGCACAGTTGCATCCGGTTCCGTGCCGTGACCGCCATGCGTACCACCCGACCCGCCTCCCCCATTGCCGTGGGAGGAGCCATGGCCGGATCCATGATGGCCGGCCCCGCGATTCCCGCCCGGACCGCCATGTCCAGGGGTGGCGTGTTCGTTGAGGCGCGCGTGAGCGTGACGGTGCCCCGCTACCCCGGCTTCCGCGCCGCTATGTGCGTACTCGCGCCCCCTCGCCTTGTCGAATTCCGGTTCGCGTTCGGTCATCAGCCCATGCTTCAGGCCACGGGCCACCATCCATACGTTGGATGGATATGCGCTGATGAAGCCAACGATCACACCGAACGACATCACGCCCCAGAACAGAAGCTCGGTCGGCTCCATGGCCCGCATGTCGCTGCCCATCATCAGGAAGCTCATGACCGGCGCCATGCCCGCCATCATGAAATTCATGCTGATGAATTCCGGCATGAAGCTCTTGCGGACATTCTCCCAATAAGTGCCGCCCATCATCGATTTCATGAACAGCGATTGGAAGATGAACAGGCCGAAGGCGAACCCGGCAACATACTCAACGATGAGATCGATCCACATCGGCAGCCCAAGCGCGGCAGTGATTGCCGCCGCTAGGATGATGCCGGTCGCGTCTCCGGCGACGCAGTGGATCGTCGAGCCGACGCCTTGCTTCCAGAGCGGTTTGGTGAACGCCTCGTGTTCGCCCGGCCGCGGCTCCTTGTCGGCCAGCACGTAAATCAACAGCCCCAGCGGTCCCATATAGAGCGTGACCAGGATGAAGCCCCATTTCATCACCACGGGTTCGGGATTGTTGCGGAACTGATCCCACGCCACGTAAGCCGTGCTGAGGGCCGCTAGAACGAACAAGACTGCAAGAAAGTAGTCGACGGGCTGTACGAACACTGCAGAACTCCTGTCGGTTTCTCTCCACTGACCTGACGGACTGTTTCGGCCGCCTCCTTGAACGCGCCGCGTCATAGGCCGCTCCCCTGGAACTCCGGAGATGGTGTTGGCGGCGAAACCACGCGATAAGCCTTCCAGTCGCTGGAAGGTCAAGAGTTGCCGTTCAGCCATGGCCGATCCGTCGTTTCCAAGAAAGTCACCGAGAATGAGTTCCATGCGCGTTCTCTGCTGCTTGACTCTCCGCTTTTTTCGCGGCACCTTCATCAAAAGGTCAGACCAATTTACCGATCCGAGATCAGCCGGATGATTCTGTTGAAGTAGAACTGGGTGACAATGCCGATCCAGGCCGTTGAACCGCGTCGACTTTACCGACAGATCGCCGATCAGCTCAGGCAGCTGATCGACGCGGGTGAGTTCGCAGTTGGCGATCGCCTGCCGACCGAGCGCGAACTGGCCGATCAGCTTGGCATCTCCCGCCCCACCGTCCGTGAAGCGCTGATCGCGCTCGAGGTCGAGGGGCGGATACGCATTCGCGTCGGCTCCGGCATCTATGTTACCGACCGGCCGCGGGCCGAGGTTTTGACGGCAGAGATGGATGAAGGCCCGTTCGAGCTGTTGCGGGCACGCGAGTTCATCGAAGGGGCGATCGCCGCCGAAGCCGCCCTGCATGTTCGGCCGATCGACATCGAACATATGGACGACGTGCTGCGCCGTATGGAGGACATACCACACCCGACCAAGATGACGATCGCGCTCGACCGAGAGTTCCATACGATGGTGGCGGGCATTCTCGGGAACGCCGTCCTGGTGCGCTGCATCGGCGAGCTTTTCGACCAGCGCATGAACCCATATTTCGAACGCCTGTCGAGTTATTTCGAGAACAGGGATTCCTGGCGGGCCGCCGCGGAGGAGCATCGCGCGGTGCGCGACGCGATCGCTGCGCGCGAGCCTGAACGGGCCAAGGCCGCCATGCAGGAACATCTGCGTCAGTCGCAACTGAGATTCTCACGCAATTTCGGTGAGAAATCCGCGGCCAGGGAGGTCGCGGAATAGAGCATTCGGACCCCAAAGCCTGCCCTCGGGCCCGACCCGGGGGTGGGAACCGGTTTTGGGAAAAACCGATGCTCAAACCTAGAGGTCAAGCAGCCGACCGGGAGGATCCTGTCGGCACAGTCAAATCCAATCACAGGGAGGAATATGATGTTGAGAAAATACGCCGTTCTGCTCGGCACGATCGCCGCAATCGCTCTGCCCATGGCTTCGGCCTCTGCACAAACCGCGCTGAAATGGGCCCACGTCTACGAAACGTCCGAACCCTTCCACACCGAGTCCGTGTGGGCGGCGGAAGAGATCAAGAAGCGCACTGACGGCCGCTATACGATCGATGTCTTCCCGGCTTCGCAACTCGGCAAGGAAGCAGACATCAACCAGGGGCTGACCCTCGGCACGGTCGACATCATCATCTCCGGATCGAGCTTCGCCGCCCGCGAATTCCCGCCGATCGGCGTGACCTACTTCCCGTTCACTTTCCGCGACGCGGATCACCTGCTCGCTTACACCAAGAGCGACAAATACAAGGAATTGACCGGCGGCTACGAAGAGGCGTCCGGCCATCATATCACGGCAACCACCTACTACGGCACGCGTCACACGACATCCAATCGGCCGATCGAGAAATGCGCCGACATGCAGGGCCTGAAGATCCGCGTGCCTGATGTGCCGGCCTATCTCGCCATGCCGCGCGCCTGCGGCGCCAACACCGCGCCGATCGCCTTCGCCGAAGTCTATCTCGCCTTGCAGCAGGGCACGGTTGAAGCGCAGGAAAACCCCCTGACGACGATCGACGCCAAGAAGTTCTACGAAGTGCAAAAGCACATTGTCCTGACCGGGCACATCGTCGATCACCTCAACACGATCGTGTCGCAATCGCGCTGGTCGCAATTGTCGGACGAGGACAAGGCGATCTTCACCGAGGTGATGCAGGAAGCCGCCGCGCGAGCGACAAAGATTATCGTCGACCGCGAAAAGGCTCTGGTTGAAACCTTCAAGGAGCGAGGTCTCACCGTCACCGAAGTCGATCGCGCCGATTTCGAAAAGAACGTGATGGAGAAGGTGACGTTCGAGGAGTTCGGCTACCGCAAGGAGGACTGGGAGGCAATCCGCGCCGTCAAGTAAACTGCGTCAATCCGGGCCCGGCGCGATAAGCGTGTCGGGTCTGTTGAACCTGTCCCAACGGTTTCCGGAGCTTGCCGATGACCCAAGAGGTCCACACCCAGGTTACCCCCGAAGAACTGGCGCATGCATTCGAGGAAGAGACCGCGCCCGTCGATCTGTCGCGATACGCGGTGGAAGACTGGGTCACGCTCGCCGTGTTCTGGGGCATGTCGTTCTGCGTCTTTCTGCAGTTCTTCACGCGTTACGTCATGAACAACAGTTTTGCCTGGACCGAGGAGATCGCCATCAACTGCCTCGTCGTCGTGGTGTTCCTGGGCTCGGTCATGTGCACGCGCACCACGCGTCACATCCACGTCGACGTGCTCTATCACTATCTTCCCGCTGGGGCTGGGCGCTACCTGGCGCTTGCGGTCAATCTGATCACCATTTGCTTCTTCGCCTATATGTCCTGGCTCCTCTGGCGCTATGTCGGGATCGTCCACCGCGAGCGGATGGTCACCATCAACCTGCCGCGCAACGTCGTCTTCTACGCCGTCTTCGCCGGTTTCGTGCTGATGATGCTGCGCGCCATCCAGGTATTCATCGGCAACATCCGCCGTGGCTACTCGGCGCTGGAGCGCCCCGCCGCGTTCGACGGACTGGGGGAATAGACCATGCTGCTTCTGATCGGAGCCTTTCTCGTCCTGATGCTGGTCGGCGTGCCCGTCGCTGTTTCGATGGCGGTGGCGTCGCTGCTCTACCTCGTCTTCTATGGCGTGGCGCCCGACATCATAGCCGCGCAGCGCATGATCGCCGGTGTCGAGAGCTTTCCGCTGCTTGCCGTGCCGTTCTTCATCTTCGCCGGAAACCTCATGAACATCGCCGGCGTCACCGGGCGGATCTATTCCTTCGCGCTGGCGCTTGTCGGCTGGATGAAGGGCGGACTCGCGCAGGTGAACATAATCGGTTCGGTGGTCTTCGCCGGCATGTCGGGGGCAGCCCTTGCCGACGCTGCCGGCATCGGCACGATCGAGATCAAGGCGATGAAGGACCACGGTTATCCCGTCGAGGCGGCCGTCGGCGTCACCGCGGCGTCCTCGACGCTCGGCCCGATCTTCCCGCCCTCGCTGCCCTTCGTCATCTACGGCATGATGGCCAACGTCTCGATCGGCGCGCTGTTCATGGCCGGCATCCTGCCCGGCGTCGTCATGACTGTGCTGATGATGGTGACGGTCGCGATCTTCGCCCACCGTCGGGGCTGGGGGTCGGATACGCCGTTCAAGTTGAACCGGCTCGCCGCCGCCTCGATCGAGGTCGCCGTCGTGTGCTGCTTTCCGCTGGCGGTTTATGTCCTTGTCCAGATGGGATTGTCCCTCAATATTGCCGTTGGCATCGCGCTCGTCGTCCTGATCGCCTGCGACTGGTATTTCGATTTCTCTGCCGTCATGGCGCTCATGACACCGATCATCCTGATCGGCGGCATGACCATGGGCTGGTTCACGCCGACCGAAGCGGCCATGGCCGCCGTCATCTGGTCGCTGTTTCTAGGGCTCGTGCGCTATCGGACGATGACACTCGCAGCCCTCGCCAAGGCCAGTTTCGACACGATCGAGACGACCGCGTCGGTCCTCTTCATCGTCACCGCAGCGTCGATCTTCGCCTGGTTGCTCACGGTCAGTCAGGCGGCGCAGCTGTTCTCGGTCTTCATCACATCGCTGACCGAAAACAAGTGGGTGTTCCTGATCCTGGTGAACATCCTGATGCTGGTAGTCGGCTGTTTCCTCGACACGATTGCTGCGATCACCATCCTTGTGCCTATCCTCCTGCCGATCGTGGTTCTCTACGGGATCGATCCGGTGCATTTCGGTCTGATCATGACGCTTAATCTGATGATTGGTCTCCTCCATCCGCCGCTCGGCATGGTGCTGTTCGTCCTCTCGCGGGTCGCCAAGCTGTCGGTCGAGCGTACGACCATGGCAATTCTGCCCTGGCTCGTCCCGTTGATCGTCGCGCTGATCCTGATCACCTTCATCCCCGCCATCACGCTATGGCTGCCGACGCAAATGGGACTGATCCGATGACCGGCAGCGCAGTCGCCGCGACGCTGTTCGGCCCCGAGGATCTGCGCGTCATCGAGCACCCGCTCGGCCCCCTCGCGCCGGGAATGGTGCGCGTGCGCTTCGGCGCAGGCGGCATCTGCGGTTCGGACCTGCACTATTTCCGTCATGCGCGGACCGGCGATTTTGTCGTGACATCGCCGCTCGTGCTCGGCCACGAGGTCGCCGGGGAGATTGTCGAAATCAACGCGGACGCGCCAGGACTTGCCGTCGGTGATCGCGTGGCGGTCAACCCATCGCGCTGGTGCGGACACTGCGCGCGATGCGCGGAGGGCCGCGCCAATCTCTGCGAAAGCATCTATTTCATGGGTTCAGCGTCGAGAACGCCGCACATGCAAGGCGGTTTTGCCAGCGTGTTCGATGCCACGCCCGCGCAATGCGTCAAGGTCCCGCCCGACGTCGCCTACCAGGCGGCGGCACTCGCCGAACCGCTCGCCGTCAGCCTGCATGCTGTGGCACGGGCCGGCGACATCGCCGGCAGGAACGTCATCCTGTTCGGCGCCGGCCCCATCGGGCTCCTGACCATGCTCGCCGCCAGGCTCAAGGGATGTGGCGAACTCACCGTCGCCGACATAGCAGAGGCGCCGCTCGCCTTCGCCAGCAAACTTGGAGCAAACAGGACGATTGACCTGTCCGGCGGCGGCGACGAACTCAAGGCGCTCGCGGCCGACAAGGCGATTGATGTCGCGTTCGAGATTTCAGGCACCGCAGCGGGCCTCGCGGCAGCAATCGCCAGCGTCCGGCGCGGCGGCACGGTTGTTCAGGTCGGCAATCTTCCGGGTGGTCAGATCCCGGTGGCGGCCAATGCGGTGATGGCCAAGGAGATCAATCTGAACGGCACGTTTCGTTTCGGCTCGGAATTCAACCAGGCGGTCGATCTCATCGTCGGCGGGGATATCGAGGTCCTGAAGCTGGTGACCGCCGAACGCCCCCTTTCCTCGGCCCGCGATGCGTTTGCCCTGGCCGCCGACCGCTCGCAGAGCGTCAAGGTCGTGCTTACCGCTGACTGAGGGTTTGCCCCGCCACCAGCTGTTATCAACCGTTCCGGTTTCAGCGCGCCGGCCCGGTTTCCCTCCTGTCCGCCTGCTTGCGCGCCCGCGCAAACTGCAGGCCGGCAACGCCGGCGGTCGCAGCGAGCGCCAAGCCGATCGGAATGAGGCTCGAGGGCTGGTCGGCCTTTCTGAGCACCGCCACCACGTCATATCCGACATCCAGCCCAATGCGCTTGGCGTAGGATCCGAAATCGACATTGCTGATCATCAGTGCGTCGCCCGCTTGCGTGATGGTAAGTCCAATGCCGCGCAGCCGCTCCAGCGGCTCGCCTGGCTCCCCGAGCGGCACGTTGACCGTCTTGCGTACATCTTCGCCCATGAGGTCGACACCCTCGACGACGAAATTGATGCGGCCATCCGCGGGCGTCTGCGCGACCGCCGACAGGAATTCGCTCGCCGGCAATTCCTCGTAGGGCGGCGACACCTGATTGAGCCACCAGTCCGGCCGAAACAGCGTGAAGCAGATGAGAAGCAGGGCCGCACTTTCCCAAAGCCGGCTTTTCGTCACGAACCAGTTCATTGTCGCGGCCGAAAACAGCAGGATGGCGATCAGCGAAACCGTCGCCACCCAGATCGTTTGAGGCCAGGTGTCGACTCCGATCAGCAAGATCGCCGGATTGAAGATGAAGACGAACGGCAGGATCGCCGTACGCAGCGAATAGAGCGCACCCTGGAAACCGGTGGCAATCGGATCCTCCTTGGAAATCGCCGCCGCCGCGAAGGCCGCCAGCCCGACGGGCGGGGTAATATCCGCCATGATGCCGAAGTAGAAGACGAACAGGTGAACCGCGATCAGCGGGATTGGCAATCCGGCCTGCGCACCGAGATCGACCACGACCGGCGCCATCAGCGTGGCGACCAGGATGTAGTTTGCGGTGGTCGGGATGCCCATGCCGAGCACAAGGCTGATCGCGGCGATCAGGATCAGCATCAGGATGACGTTGCCGCCGGAGATTAACTCGACGAGCTCCGTCATCATCAGGCCGAGACCGGTCAGCGTGATCGTGCCGACGACGATGCCGGCGGTGGCCGTGGCGATACCGATGCCGATCATGTTGCGGGCGCCGAGCGCCAGCCCGTCGATCAGGTCGTCCCAGGCAGCCCGTATTGAGGCGGCGAGGTTTTCGTTACGGAATACCGCCATCAGCGGCTTACGCGTCATGACGATGCCGAGGATCGAGACCGTTGCCCAGAACGCCGAGAGGCCAGGCGACATCTGCTCGACCATCAGGCACCACAGAAGCACGGCGATCGGGATGAGGAAATCGAGCCCGGTCCGCGTGACGTCCCAGGCGCGCGGCAGTTCCAGGATTGGCGAGTTCGGATCGTCCAGTGCTAGGTCCGGATAGCGGGAGGAATACCAGACGGAGGCGACGTAGAGAGCCACGCCAGCGATTGCGAGCACCGGCGGCGCGGTCCCACCCAAGACAGCCTGGATAGCAACAATGCCGTAATAGACGATACAGACGGCGAGAACGCTGCCCGACAGTCCCAGTCCCATCCGCAGCATCCGTTCTCTTGCCGGCGTCGGACGCTGCGGGATCGTCTTCAGGTCCATCTTTATCGCTTCGAGGTGAACCATGTAGAGCAGCGCGATATAAGAGAAGACCGCCGGCAGCAGCGCGTGCTTGACGATCTCCGAATAGGGAATGCCGACATATTCGACCATCAGGAAGGCGGCCGCACCCATGACCGGCGGCATGATCTGGCCATTGATCGAGGCCGCGGCCTCGATGGCGCCCGCCTTGACGCCGGAAAGGCCGGTGCGCTTCATCAGCGGGATGGTGAAGATGCCGCCTGAAACCACATTGGAGACGGACGAGCCGGACACGACGCCGTTGAGAGCCGATGAGACCACCGCGACTTTCGCCGGGCCGCCGCGCAAATGGCCGAGCAGCGCGATCGAGATCTGCATCATCCAGTTGCCGGCGCCGGCCTTTTCCAGAAGCGTACCGAACAGGACGAAGAGAAAGACGAAGCTGGTCGATACGCCAAGTGCAATCCCGAAGACGCCTTCGGTGGTCAGCCATTGATGGTTGAGAAATTTGTTAAGTGATGCGCCGCGATGTTGAATCACGTCCGGCATGTACTGGCCGGCAAAGGTGTAGAAGATGAAGAAACATGCCACGACCACCATCGGAAGGCCGAGCGCGCGGCGCGTCGCCTCGAGGAGCAACAAGATGCCAACGGTGCCGGTAACGAGATCGAGCGTGGTCGGCTGGCCCGGGCGCCCGGAAAGCTGGACGTAGAAGAGAAAGAGATAGGAACCGGCAAACCCGCCGACCACGGCCAGCACCCAGTCAAGCAGCGGCACACGATCGCGGGGAGAGGATCTCAGCGCCGGATAGGCGAGGAACGTCAAGAACAGCGCGAAGCCGAGATGGATGGCGCGCGCTTCCGTATCATTGAGGATGCCGAAGCCGAACACGAACGGCAAAGGCGAAGCGTACCAGAGCTGGAAAAGCGACCAGGCAACTGCAACCCAGAGCAGGATTCGAGCGACTGTTCCGCTCGGATGCCGGCCACCCGTATCAGCCTCCGCGACAAGCTGTTCGAGCTCTTCGAGATCGACGCCGGCCGGTTGTTCTTTCACTTCGCTCAATGACGCCTCCTGTTGCGGATGGCCCCGGCGGGTCCGCTGACCCGCCGGTCTGTCGTCAGTTCACGAAGCCTACTTCAGCCAGCCCTTCTCCTTGAAGTATTTTTCAGCACCCGGATGCAGCGGCGCGGAATTTCCTTCCGACACCATCTTGGCCGGATCGAGATTGGCAAAGGCCGGATGCAGCGACTTGAACTCGTCGAAATTCTCGAACACCGCCCTGGTCAATTGATAGACGCTCTCGTCGGGAACCTTGGCCGAGGTGACGAGCGTGGCGAGCACGCCGAAAGTTTCGGTATCGTCGGGATTATTGGCGTAGAGCCCGCCCGGGATCACCGCCTTGGCGTAGTAGGGATTTTCTGCGACCAGCTTGTCCACGACTTCCCCGGTCAACGGCACCAGCTTGGCAGCGCAGGTAGTGGTCGGATCCTGAATGTTAGCCGAGGGATGACCGACGCCGTAGAAGAACCCGTCGATCTTGCCGTCGCAGAGCGCCGGACCATGCTCGTCCGCCTTTAGCTCGGATGCGAGCGAAAAGTCGGCCAACGTCCAACCCATCGCACCGAGCAGACGTTCCATGGAGGAGCGCGTCCCGGAACCGGGATTGCCGACGTTGAAACGTTTACCCTTGAAGTCCTCGAATTTCGTCACGCCGGCATTCGGATGCGCCAGGACCGTGAACGGCTCCGGATGGATCGAGAAAACCGCGCGCAGGTCGGTATGGGCGCCACCGTCCTTGAATGATTCCAGCCCCTTGTAGGCGTTGTACTGGACGTCGGACTGGGCCATGCCGAAGTCGAGTTCGCCTTCCTTGATCGTGTTCACGTTGAATGCCGATCCGCCGGTCGATTCGACCGAGCAGCGGATGCCGTGTGTCTTACGATCCTTGTTGAGCAGGCGGCAGATAGCACCGCCGGCGGCGTAGTAGACGCCGGTGACGCCACCGGTCCCGATGGTAACGAAATTCTGCTGCGCCATTGCGCTGGCCGAAAACAGCAGCGCGGCCGACAAGGCAACGATCTGCGCTCCGAGGCGTGCAGTCCGGGCATGTTTCATCTGGTTCTCCCTTGGTACTTTGCGTGCCGTCGAGGCCGTCCGGTGTTTTAGTGTCAAGGCACGTCAATGCATGCTACGATTGTTGCGCTTTATCAATCAAGGGAAATGCTTGTTACAATGAATACGCGGGAGATGGGTTTCGACGCGCTTCTGGCGCGCATATTGACCGAACTCCCCGAACTGAGCTCAGAACTGCGCAAGGCGGCGCGATTCCTGGTCGATCATCCCGACGAAGTGGCGCTGGTCTCCATGCGGGTGCTGGCCGCGCGATCAGAGGTGACACCGACGACCTTCGTGCGACTGGCGCGGCGGCTGGGCTTCGGCGACTGGGCGGCGCTACGCAAGCCGTTCGAGGACCGGCTGCGCTCCGGCAAGGCGCCTTTCGCGGCAAGGGCCGATGCGCTTGTCAAGCGCGGGTCGGAGGCGATTTTCGCTGAATCCCTGAGGACGACCGTTGCCAATCTGGCGGCGGCCGAAGCGGCCAACGGCAGCGAAGAAATAGCAAGGGCTTGCGCGATACTGGAGAAGGCACAGCGCATACGCGTCGCGGGGTTCCGAAGCTGCCGCGCGCCCGCCCACGCGCTCGTCTATCTCTGTCGGATGTTTCGGCGCGACGTCACGCTGCTCGGCGGCGACGGCGGTGCGATCGAGGCGGAACTCGCAGCGCTTGGAAAGAGGGAAGCGGTCGTCGCGATCGGCTTTTCGCCCTATTCGCGTGAACTCGGGCCGGTGATGGAGGCTGCGCAACGACACAGCGTTCCGATTGTCGCGATCGTAGACAGCATGGCTGCTCCGATCGCGCGGCATGCCGACGTCACCTTGCGATTCTCTACCGACAGCCCGTCCTTCTTCCCGTCGGTAGCCGCAGCTATGGCTATCGTGGAAGCGCTGGCTGCAACGATGCTGGCGCGCAGCGGGCCGGCCGCCGCGGCTCGTGTCAGGGAGACGGAACTGGAGTTACAGGCGTTCGGTGCCTACCTGCCGGAATGAAGAGCACTGGCGCTATGCCACTGCAGCGTCTATCGCGTCGCCGAGCCGTTCAACAACCGAATCGATTGCTGCGGCGTCTATGATGAAGGGCGGCGCAAGCAGCACATGATCGCCGCGCACGCCGTCGATCGTGCCTCCCGCGGGATAGACCAGCAGTCCGCGCGCCATCGTCTCGCGCTTGACGCGCGCATTTAGTTTGCGGTCCGGATCGAACGGCTGTTTCGACGAACGGTCTTCGACCAGCTCAAGCCCCATGAAAAGGCCACGCCCGCGAATGTCGCCGATATGGGCATGGTTGCCGAACCGTTCGCCCAGTCGCCGTGAAAGATGTGCTCCCATCGCCCGAACATTGGCGAGCAGATCGTCGCGAGCGATCACCTCCTGGACAGCAAGGGCTGCCGCGCAGGCCATCGGATGGCATATGTAGGTGTGGCCGTGCTGGAAAAAGCCGGAGCCTTCGGCGAACGCGTCGAAAATGCGGCGTGAAAGCAGCACCGCACCAATGGGCTGGTAGCCTCCGCCGAGGCCTTTGGCGATTGTCATCAGGTCGGGCGCGACACCGTCCTGCTCGCAGGCGTGCAGCGTTCCGGTGCGGCCCATGCCGCACATCACCTCGTCGAGGATGAGGAGCACACCGTAGCGGTCACAGATTTCGCGGATGCGCCCGAAATAGCCAGGAACGGCCGGCACCGCTCCTGCTGTCGCGCCGACGACAGGTTCCGCGACGAAGGCCATGACAGTGTCCGGACCGAGCTCGAGAATTTTATCCTCGAGCGCCTTGGCGGCGCGCAGGCCGTAGGCCTCCTCGCTCTCACCGGCTTCCTGGAAGCGGTAGGCATAGCATGGCTCGATGTGGTGCGTATCGATCAGCAACGGGCGGAATTGGGCGCGGCGCCACTCATTGCCCCCGGCAGCGAGAGCGCCGAGCGTGTTGCCGTGATAGCTCTGTCGACGGGCGATGACGTTTCGCCGCTCGGGCTTGCCAGTCTCGACGAAAAACTGCCGTGCCATCTTGAGCGCCGCCTCCACCGCTTCGGAGCCGCCGGACACGAAATAGGCATGGCTAATACCTTGTGGCGCCCCGGAGACGAGCTTGTCGGCCAATGTCTCGGCCGGCTCGTTGGTGAAGAAGCTGGTGTGGGCATAGGCGAGCTTGTCGGCCTGTGCGTGGAGCGCGGCCGTCACGTCGGGATGGCCGTGACCGAGGCAGGAAACCGCCGCGCCGCCTGACGCGTCGATATAGGCGCGGCCATCGCCGTCGAAGAGTTCGATACCCTTGCCGCCAGCCGCGACGGGCAGGGTCGCATGGATCTGGCGATGCAGGATGTGTGTCATGCTTTCCTCGATTGACGATCGCGCGATTTGGCGCGAACCTATCATGCAACATATGTTACATAGTGCGCAATACTGAAACGATTGGACTGCACCTATGACAGTCGACAGGGACGTGACCGGCCCCGGACTTATCGCGCCGACGGCAATCGCCGTTGCGCCGAATGGTGGTCGGCGTGACAAGAAAGACCACCCTGCCCTGCCGATCGGCCCCTGGGAACTGGCCCGGACCGCCGCCGCCTGCCTCGAGGCGGGCGCCGCTATGATCCACACGCATGTCCGTGATCGCGACGGCGGCCATTTGCTCGACGCGCACGCTTATCGCGAGACGACGAAAGCGATACGCGATGCGGTGGGCGAGCGGCTAATCATCCAGATCACCAGCGAAGCGGTCGGCCGATACCAGCCGGCCGAGCAGATGGCGATTGTGCGCGCTACCCGCCCTGAGGCCGTTTCGCTGGCGCTGCGCGAACTGGTGCCGGACGCTGCCCATGAGACCGCTTTCGCGGAGTTCCTGTGGTGGCTGAAGAGCGAACGGATCGCCCCTCAGATGATCCTCTACGCGCCCGAAGAGGCGTCGGCCCTAGCCGCCATGCAGCAGCGCGGGCTGGTGCCTTTCGACGACATCCCGGTGCTCTATGTGCTTGGCCGCTACACGCCAGGCCAGGTTTCGCGGCCGGCCGACCTGCTTCCCTTCCTTGCGCATGACCGCCCGCGCTTCGCGCACTGGATGGTCTGCGCCTTCGGTCGGGAAGAAACCGCCTGCGTTACAACAGGTGCGCTGCTGGGCGGTCACGCCCGCGTCGGCTTCGAGAACAATTTTACTCTGGCCGACGGTACAACCGCCAACGACAATGCTGCCCTCGTAACGGCGACCAAAGGCGCGCTGACTGCTTGCGGCCTCAGGACCGCCCAAGCCGACGATCTTCGCGCCGCTTGGGCGATCCAGCGTTGACACTCGTCCGCACGCCTTGAGCGGCCTCCTCGGTTCGTCACATTTGTCAAAAATCTCTTTGCTACGCTGCAACCCAACTCTTTGGCTGACGTTAAAGGCTGCAATGGGCGCTTGGGAGGCTTTATGCAGACATACCTTGTCGAGCAAATGGAGGGCGATGACGTGATCGCGGTGCGCATCATCAACGCGCCGAGCCCTTTCAAAGCCGCCGCCATGTCGACAGATCGACATGTTACCCTCCGAACGTGGGAAAAGGATTGGATCCGGGTAACCGACGAGAACCGAGGGAATATCTTTGCATACTGCTTTGTCTCCGACGTCGACTCCGACACCAGCGGGCGTGGCCCGACAAACGCACCAGGTAAGCCAAGAAAAGCCCAAAAAACTGATCAGAGAGCCGGGTAAGTTCAAACCACTGATCATTGCTCCTGGCTGTATCGCGCTAGAGCGTCGGACGCTCAGGTTGAATCGAGAGGGGATTCCAGTGAGGCGACGTTCGTGATTCACTTCCTGTAGG